>JAICGN010000016.1 GCA_025923075.1 Chitinophagaceae bacterium | reverse complement strand
GCTGAATTGGAATTTTGTTTCCAAAAAATTTCTTCGTCCCTGGAACGGTGGAGTCTATGATGAGTTATGTGCACCTGGTGTTGGAATTATGGGGGATACCATGCTTGTTTTTGGCTCTACCTATACCAGCACTTTTACATTATGGATGAGCACCAATCCCAAGGCCAATGAATGGAAACCTTTGGTTGATTCATTTGAAATAGGCGGATGGGATCCATCTTTTTTTACGGATGATGACGGTAGGCTTTACATGTACAATGGCAGCAGCAATAAATTCCCGATGTATGGAATCGAATTGGACCGGAAAACATTCCGGCCGATTGGCACAAGAAAAGAAATGTACCTGCTGGAGCCCTGGCGTTATGGCTGGCAACGATTTGGTGAATACATGGATAATACATTCCTCGATCCATTTATTGAAGGCTCCCATATGACGAAATACAAAAACAAATATTATTTACAATATGGTGCGCCGGGAACAGAGTTCAGTGGCTATGCAGATGGCTTGTTAATAGGAAATGGACCGCTCGGGTATTTTGAAGCAGTATCGGATCCGGTAAGTTTTAAACTCGGTGGTTTTGTTCGTGGCGCCGGGCATGGGGCCACTTTCCAGGACAAATACAAAAACTATTGGCATGTATCCACGACAGTCATCTCAGTAAAAAATACATTCGAGCGAAGACTGGGTATCTGGCCCACCGGTTTCGATAAAGATGATATAATGTTTTGCAATACAACCTTCGGTGACTATCCTCATTATTTGCCTGGTGCAAACCCCACCGGTTCAGATTATGGTGTCGATGGCAAGTCAAAATATTTCACAGGTTGGATGTTGCTCAATTATAACAAACCAGTGCAAGTATCTTCCACATTAGGTGGCTATCATGCAAACCATGCTGTAGATGAATTGGCAAAAACTTATTGGAGTGCAGCTACGGCAAACAAAGGCGAATGGATACAAACGGATCTTGGCAAGGTTTCAACTGTAAATGCGATCCAGGTTAACTACGCTGATCAGGATGTGTCATTTCCAAAGCAAATGGATTCAATTTTTCTGGGAAAGACATTGGGTCTTTATCATCAATACAAAATCTATTCTTCAATCGATGGTGCAAAATGGAATGTATTGGTAGATAAAAGCGCCAATAAAAAAGACGTGCCACATGATTATGTTGAGTTGGAAAAACCGGTACAGGCAAGATTTATTAAACTCGAAAACATTCAGATGCCTACCGGCAAGTTCGCGATCAGTGGCCTGCGGGTATTTGGAAATGGAAACGGCACAAAACCTGATGCCGTCAAAGGATTTATTGTACTACGTACTGAAAAAGATAAACGTAGTGCTTTTATAAAATGGAAACCTGTAGACAACGCTTTTGCCTACAATATTTATTACGGTACGCATCCTGATAAGCTTTATACAAGCATCATGATACATGCCAATAATGAATACTGGATGAAAGCAATGGATTCACAAAAGACATATTATTACTGTATCGAAGCCATTAATGAAAATGGTGTGTCAGAAAGATCGAAAATAATAGAAGTAAAATGAGATACTTTTTATACATATTTGTTTTCGTACTAGCAGGATGTAAATCTAACAGCAACCAGGAAAATAAGCCTGTTGCTGATCCTCCATTCTGGAATGATGTTCAACATTTCAAAATGCAGGATTCAATTTCACCTCCTCCGAAAAACGCCATTCTATTAATTGGAAGCTCTTCTTTTACTATGTGGAAAGATGTGCAGGATTATTTTCCAGGCTATACAATTATTAATCGAGGATTTGGTGGTTCTACTCTATTAGATCAAATAAGGTATGCTGATGTTATTATATTTCCCTACCAACCAAAACAAATAGTTATTTACTGTGGGGAAAATGATCTTGCATCTTCTGATACGGTTACCGCTCCAATGGTTGTCGATCGGTTCAAGCAATTGTATCAAATCATCAGGACGAAAACGAAAGCCCCGATAATGTATATTTCGATGAAACCCAGCCCGAGCAGAAGACATTTATTTCAAAAGATGCGGGAAGCCAACCAATCAATTGCTTTGTTTCTTGGTGAAAGCGATGTGCTAAGCAGTATTACAAGTAAAAATGTATATATAGATGTCCATCAAAAAATGCTGAACGAAGCCGCGGAACCCATTCCTGAAATATTTTTAGAAGATAGTTTGCATATGAATGCCAAAGGCTATGCGATCTGGCAGGAGTCAATGAAACCTTATTTAATAAAATGAACACAACCAAAATCAACTGTTTTCTTCTTGTACTGTTCGTAATAGGTTTTATCTCCTGCGAACAAAGTCCGGCGGTGACCAAAATTGCATTTGGCAGCTGTGGCTGGCAGGATGAACAGCAGCCCATACTTACACTGGCTGCGGAGCAAAAGCCTCATGCATTTATATTCTTAGGGGATAATATCTATGGTGATACCGATAACATGGATACGTTGCGGGCAAAATATGACAGGTGGGGCGCCATGGAGGAATTCAAAAAACTCGACAGCGCAACGAAGATACTTGCCACCTGGGATGATCATGATTTTGGCCGTAATGATGCAGGCAAATGGTATCCTTATAAAAAAGAATCAAAGGAAATTTTTCTAACGTTTTTTAAAGAGCCGGCAGAAAGTGGCAGGAGAAAACATGAAGGGATCTATCATACTGAGTACATCAGCTCCGGGGATAAAACAATACAGGTGATACTGCTTGACGTCCGCACATTCAGGAACGATTTACTGCTTTACGATACATCAGCAAAACTTCCCCGTGAAAGCTACTTTTATAAACCCGATTATATCCCGCATGTGTCCACAGACAGTACTTTACTCGGACCTGAACAATGGCAATGGCTGGAAGCGGAGTTGGCTAAGCCGGCTGATCTTCGATTGATATGCAGTGGTTCGCAATTTAGTATTGAATATAATGGTTATGAAGCCTGGGCTAATTTTCCTCATGAACAAAAGCGAATGCTGGAACTGATAAAGAAAACAAAAGCAAATGGTGTGATCTTTCTTACCGGCGATGTGCACTATGCAGAGATATCCAAACTAGAAGAAAGTGGTTTGTACCCTATTTACGATGTAACAGCAAGTGGCATCACCTCTACCTGGGATTTTGCTACCTTAAATAAAAACAGGATCGAAGGTCCGATAATGGATAATCATTTTGGTTTATTGACCATAGAATGGCAAAAGGATCCAGTTATCAGGATGGAGATAATTGATAAATATCGTAACAGCAGGATTGAATACACGATAAAAGGAAGTGAGATCAGATTTAAGTAGGCGTTTTTAGAAAGTACAAGTGTGGGACCCTTCGACAATCTGAGGCAAATGAACCTGCGTGTATGCAACCCTACGCAATCCGAAAAAAAGAAATTGAACCTTATTTATAAAAATGATTTGATGAAGAGATGCTTGTCTATATTGTTTTTTTTCGCGTTATTTTACCCACAGTTTCTTTTTGCGCAGAATAATGTTCGTTTAACCTCACCTGACGACCGCATTAGTTTCAGCATTAAGGTAAATGAGGACATTCCCGTTTATTCAATAGCCTTTAAGAAAAAAAATTTAATAGAAAATTCATCTCTCAATCTTGACCTCGAAGGAATGGGAATGTTGAGGCAGGCATTTATCAGTACATCACCAGTTTATAAAGAAATAAATGAAAGCTATAAATTAATAGTGGGCAAAGCAAGCACAGTAAAAAATCATTACCGGCAGGTCATAATTTCACTTCAGGATAAACTAAATAAAAATTACAAGCTGAATATTGAAGTGCGCGTTTTTAATGATGGAGTTGCATTCAGGTATTCATTTCCAAAAGCGCATGATCGTTCTTTTTTTACTTTGCTTGATGAAAAAACACAATTTCGTTTCACAACCAACCCTATTATAAAGGCGCTATTACTTCCAAATTTCACCACATCGCATGAAGGGTTATATACCACCGCCCCATTAAGCGAGATCAAAGAAGATACTTTAATGGACATGCCCGCGTTATTTCAGTTCCCGGATAAAACTTATATGGCCATTACAGAAGCTGCCCTGTTAAATCATGCAGGAATGTATTTAATAAAACATGGTGGGATTTTGCAAAGCCAGCTTTCCCCCTTGCCTGGTCAAACGAGAATAAAAGTAAAAGCCAGGTTGCCTCATAACAGTCCGTGGAGAGTTTTACTGATAGGTGATCGATTGGGGACTTTAATAGAATCAAATATTATCACCAGTTTAAATGCTCCATCTGCTATTAAAGACGTGAGTTGGATAAAACCGG
This sequence comes from Chitinophagaceae bacterium, assembly GCA_025923075.1. GTDB lineage: Bacteria > Bacteroidota > Bacteroidia > Chitinophagales > Chitinophagaceae > VBAS01. The sequence goes on along the minus strand of JAICGN010000016.1, from coordinate 53,442 downwards.
GCACCAGTACATTTCCATGGTGGAATGGAACCGTTATTCCCGATAGTATTAATGGTGGAAATAATTTTGAAACAAATAAATACTACATTGATTTTTGCGCAGCCAATAACATAAAGTATCATTCGGTGGTTGAATATGGCGGACATGAATGGTATACAAATGATGGAGAAGGATACCAGCCTGGAAAGAACGTTGATATCACAAAACCAGTTCCTGGCCTGGATATGAAACAGATCTGTGATTATGGAAAGAAAAAAGGAGTTGGGATCAGGGTGTGGACACATTGGAAGGCGCTTTATCCCAAATTAGATGAGGCCTTTGCATTATTTGAAAAATGGGGATTGAGTGGAATGATGGTCGATTTCATGGATCGAGACGACCAGGAAATGGTGAACATCCAAACAGAGATCCTACAAAAGGCTGCAAAACATAAATTACATATACAATTTCACGGGGCCTATAAGCCAACCGGGCTACACCGCACTTACCCAAATGAATTGACAAGAGAAGGAGCAATGAATTATGAATACCATAAATGGGATAAGCTAATAACCCCGGACGCAGATCTGAATATTGTTTTTACAAGAATGTTAGCGGGTCCGACAGATTATCACCAGGGTGGCTTTAATGCATTACCAACAGATAAATTTGTGGTGCAGAATATCAAGCCTTATGTAATGGGAACCCGTTGTCACATGCTGGCAATGTATGTAGTGCTTGAGAATTTTCTTCCGGGAGTGTGCGATTATCCCGATTCCTATATTGGTCAACCCGGTTTTGAAGTAATAAAAAAGATACCCGGATCATGGGATGCAACACATGTTATCGCAGCAGAACTTGACCAATATGTTTCAATAGCGCGTCGCAAAAATGATAGATGGTATATTGGAACAATTACCAACAATAATGCAAGAGAAATAACTATCGATCTTAAATTCTTGCCCCCTGGAAAATTTGAAGCGGAAATTTATAGCGATGCGGCTGATGCCAATGAAAATGCAAATCATTTAACCAAACAAAAAAAATTTATTGATAAAAATACAAATTTGAAATTAGCATTAGCTCCCGGCGGAGGGAATATGATCATTCTTAATAAATTAAAAAAGTAAAATCATACACATGAAACGGAACATACTACTGATCGCGGTCTTTGTGCTTTCTCAATTTGCAACCATGCAAGCACAGGATGCAAAATCCGATAGCTATCGGATGAAAGGCTATGTGGATGCACTGATGAAAAAAATGACCCTCGATGAAAAGATCGGGCAATTGAATTTGATCACTCCCGGCTCGGGAATACCAACCGGATCGGTAGTAAGCACAGATGTGGAAAATAAGATCAAGCAAGGAAAAGTGGGTGGCTTATTTGGAGTGATTGGCGTTGATAAAATAAAACAGGCACAAAAGCTTTGCATGGATAATTCACGATTAAAGATCCCGTTGATCTTTGGTTCGGATGTTATTCATGGTTATAAAACAACCGTACCAATTCCACTTGGTTTATCTGCCAGTTGGGATATGAAATTAATAGAGCACAGTGCAAGAGAAGCTGCCATTGAAGCCACGGCAGATGGGTTATGCTGGACATTTTCGCCAATGGTTGATATTGCCCGTGATCCCCGCTGGGGCCGTATTGCGGAAGGTGCGGGAGAAGATCCTTATCTCGGTTCGCAAATTGCCAAAGCAATGGTGAAGGGTTACCAGGGAGATGATCTGAGTAAGAACAATACAATGATGTCTTGTGTAAAACATTTTGCATTGTATGGCGCTTCGGAAGCCGGTCGTGATTATAATACAACGGATATGAGCCGTGTAAGAATGTACAATGAATATTTACCGCCATATAAAGCCGCAGTAGACGCAGGCGTGGGAAGTGTCATGAGCTCATTTAATGAAATTGAAGGAATACCGGCGACAGGAAATAAATGGCTACTGACCGATCTGCTCCGCAATCAATGGGGTTTTAAAGGGTTTGTGGTTTCTGATTACACGTCTGTAAATGAAATGATCAATCATGGCGTTGGCGATCTGCAAACAGTTTCTGCTATGTCATTAAGAGCTGGGCTTGATATGGATATGGTTGGCGAGGGTTTTTTAACCACGCTGAAAAAATCATTGCGAGAAGGAAAAGTAACGCAAAAACAAATCGATGACGCATGCCGGAGAATACTCGAAGCAAAATATAAATTGGGCTTGTTTGACGATCCCTATCGTTACATCAGTGAAGAAAGAATGAAACAGGAAGTTCTGAGCGCAGCCAGAAGAAAAGCAGCAAGAGACCTTGCTGCTCATACTTTTGTTTTGTTGAAAAATAATAACGAGACGTTGCCATTAAAAAAATCGGGAACGATTGCTTTGATCGGGCCGCTGGCAAATGATAAAAGCAATATGCTGGGCACATGGGCAGTCTCGGGCGATCCACAAATGTCAATCCCGGTTTTAGAGGGAATGAAAAACGTTGGCGGGTCGTCAGTAAATATTATTTATGCAAAAGGCGCCAATATTTCTGACGACACTTTGTTTGCTAAAAAAATAAATGTATTTGGAACAAGGATCGATATTGATAAACGTAGCCCTGAAGAAATGCTCACGGAAGCCTTAAACGCTGTCAACCAGGCCGATGTTATTGTCGCAGTAGTTGGTGAAGCTTCTGAAATGAGTGGTGAAGCTTCCAGCAGAACTGATATTACTATACCCGAAAGCCAAAAGATCCTAATAAATGCTTTATCAAAAACAGGAAAGCCTTTGGTATTAGTTGTAATGACCGGCCGTCCGCTGGCATTGACTCAGGAAAATTCACTCGCAACCTCGATGATCGTCACATGGCATGCGGGCATTGAAGCAGGAAATGCAATCGCCGATGTATTGTTTGGTAATTATAATCCATCAGGGAAATTATCAGCAACATTTCCAAGAAATCTCGGGCAGGTTCCGATTTTTTACAATCATAAAAATACCGGCAGACCATCCGGCCCTAATTCACCAAAATTTCAATCCAATTATCTTGACGCACCGAATACACCATTGTTTCCTTTTGGTTATGGGTTAAGTTATACTTCATTTTCTTACGGTGATATATCAATAAGCAAAACCAATCCAAAAGGAAATGAAAAGATCACTGCTTCGATAACGGTCACGAATACTGGCAAGTATGATGGTGAAGAAGTAGTGCAATTGTATATACGTGATGTGGTGGGAACCAATACAAGACCATTAAAAGAATTAAAAGGTTTTCAAAAGATCAATTTAAAAACAGGTGAGTCAAAAACGGTTTCATTCAGCATTTCACCTGCAGATCTGAAATTCTATAATCACAATCTTAAATACGATTGGGAGCCGGGTGAATTTCATATTATGATCGGTGGAAATTCTGATGATGTAAAAATGGTAAAAGTAAACTGGGCTAAATAAAATAAATGAAATCTACATTGTTCATATCGTGTCTCCTTTGGAGTTTTCTATCGCACGCACAATTGCTTTATGAAATGCCCATAAACCCGCAAAGCCGTCTTAGCAGTTTTGAAAACCCAAATGGAGTAAAAGGAAATGGTGGTAAGACGAACAAGACCGCCAAGGGAAATGCGTTTGAATTCATGGAGCCCGGCGAAACAAAAAACCTGCTGGATATAAAGGGAGAGGGAACTATTCAGCGCATCTGGTTAACAATTGATCATAGCGCATTAAAATTGCGTAGCCTGCGTTTACAATTCTTCTGGGACGGAAGCAGAAAGCCGGCGGTAGATGTGCCATTAGGTGATTTCTTTGTTTATAATCTTGGTAAACAAGTAGCATTTGAATCTGCATTATTTTCAAGTGGTGAGGGACGGTCGTATAATTGTTATATACCGATGCCTTTTAAAAAAGCGGCAAAGGTTTTATTGATCAATGAAGGGAAAGAAAGAGTCAAGCTTTATTATGATATCGACTTTTTACTGCATAAACTTCCATCGAACGCATTATACTTTCATGCCTACTGGAATCGTCAGCAATCAGCTCAGTTAGGGGATGATTATATTTTGTTACCAAAAGTTGAAGGTAAAGGAAGATTCCTGGGTATCTCTGTTGGTTTGAACACCGATACTTCTTACAGCAAAAGCTGGTGGGGCGAAGGTGAAGTAAAAATGTATCTTGATGGTGATTCAAAATATCCAACCATCAACGGAACAGGTGCTGAAGATTATATTGGAAGCGCGTGGGGATTGGGCACATTCGTCAACCAATACCAGGGTTGCACCATCGCAAATGACTCAACGGGTCAATTCTGTTTTTATCGCTGGCATATTCCCGATGCCATTTATTTTAATAAGGATATTAAAGTTGCGATCCAGCAAATTGGTGGTTGGATGAAAGAAGATATGAAAAAATTATATCAACGTGGCGCCAATTTTAAAGCCGTAACTGTTGATGGGCCCAGGTTTGTAAGACTATTAGATATGGATAAACCTCCGGTCTTAACTGATCCGGATTTTCCTGAAGGTTGGGTAAACTTTTACAGGATCGATGATTATTCCTCTGTAAGCTATTTTTATCTTGATAAGCCCTTCACTCCTCTTCCCGCATTGCCATCATTAGATATCCGAATTAAAGCTGTTAAATAACCTTATTTGATGTTACATTATCTTTTTTCGCTCATTGGTTTGTTGTTATCGCTAAATATCATAGCACAGCGATCGTATGATCTCTATTCTCCTGATTCGTCACTACGGCTTGAAATAAAAACAAAAGATAAGCTTTCATGGTATTTGTATACAGGTAAAGAATTGCTGGCCCAGTCATCATCTGTTGATCTGCAATTGAATACTCAAAAGAAATTGTCCGATAAATTAAGTATATCATCACATAAATACAGTAAGACAAACGAAACAATAATTGTCCCGGTGCCATACAGAAAAAAAACTATAGCCGATCATTTTAATCAGCTTGAATTGACTTTTAAAGAACCTTTCTCTGTTCAGTTCAGAATGTATAATGAAGGGATGGCTTATCGTATTGGAACAAAGTTCAAAGACTCTATTATTATAAAAGATGAAAATGCGTTATTTGAAACTGGTGGCAATGCCTCTGTATGGTTTGCACATATGGATAAACGACAGCATGTGGATCGCTTTCATACAAGCTTCGAAGCGATATATAGAAAGCAGGCATTAACTGAAATTGCCGATACGATGCTCACTTATGCACCTGTTACTGTTTCCCTACCCGGCGGCTATCATCTTGCGATATCAGATGCAAATCTTTTTGATTACCCCGGTATGTTTTTACAGAAGAAAGGAAATGCGTTACAGGGAGTATTTGCGCCGTTTCCTTTAAAAGAAAAATTGATGGAAGGAGAATTTCCCCAATACGTTGTAACTGAGAGAGCGGATCATATTGCCAAAACAAAAGGAACAAGAATGCTGCCCTGGCGTGCTGTACTCGTCGCTAGAAAAGATATTGACCTGCCCGCAAATGATATGCTTTACCTGTTGGGTGACAAATCACAACTTAGCGATGCATCCTGGATAAAATATGGTAAAGGAACTGATGAATGGATAACGGGTATCAATTTATTCAACATACCATTCAAAGCAGGTTTAAATACTGCTACTTATAAATATTATATTGATTTTGCAAAACGTTTCGGATTCGACCAGGTAATGCTGGATGCCGGATGGAGTGATGTCAAGGATCTTTTTAAGATCAACCCCGACATTGATATGACTGAACTGGCTGGCTATGCAAATAAAAATAATATCAGATTGATGTTATGGACACTGTATGCTACACTGGATAAACAATTGGACAGTGCATTGAAACAGTTTAATAAATGGGGTATTGCATCCATTATGACGGATTTTATGGATCGTGATGATCAAAAGATGGTGAACTTTTATCACCGGATCGCAAAAGCCTGCGCTGATCATAAAATATCGGTCATGTTTCATGGCGCTTACCCACCAAAAGGATTTAATCGTACATGGCCAAATGCCATCACACAGGAAGGTGTGCTGGGTGCAGAATGGAATATCTGGAGTGAGTTGGCAACACCGGAGCATAATGTTGCCATCGCTTATACAAGAATGCTTGCCGGACCACTGGATTATGAACCCGGTTTATTATTGAATGCACAAAAAGATCAGTTCAGGCCAATCGGAAAAAATCCAATGAGTATTGGAACAAGATGTCATCAGCTCGCCATGTTCCTCGTTTATGACAGTCCATTGCAGATTTTCAGCGGCAACATCAGCCAGGGGTTAAAGGAACCTGAATTTATGGAATTGCTTGGAAGCATTCCAACCACTTGGGATGAAACAAGAATCATCGATGGAAAAGTTGGTGAATACATCGTAACTGCCAGGAGAAAAGGCGGGCATTGGTATATCGCGGCACTAAACAATAGCATTCCAAGAGACATTACATTGCAACTTGACTTTTTAAATGATGGCAATTATGAGTCTACTATTTGCAAAGACGGCGTGAATGCACATAATTATGCTGCCGATTATGAATTGACGGAAAAAGTTTTTAAAAAAAATGATAATGTCGCCATCCATTTAGCTCCGGGAGGCGGTTTTTTACTCAGGTTGAACAAAATCAATTAAGATTAAAACATCAATTTTAAATTCATAGCTTACGGGCATGTTAAGTATCGCAATTGTGTGGCGAGAATTAAAATCATAAACTGATGAGAAAGAAATTTTGTTTGTTTGCTGTATACACCTGTTTTGTAACGATCATTTATTCACAACCAGGTTATATTGACTCCGCATTAATCCCAATGCCTTTTCTTCATTACCAGCAAGAATATGCCTTTGATAAAAGCATGCATCCTGAAGTGTGGGCACAGCAAGCACGTGGATTAAATGTTTCATTCGCCTCAACAAATGAAGCGTATTTCAGAACCGAGGTTCCCGGAGTTACGAAAACACAAAAGTGGGAAGCCAAGGGCTGGAAAGGTGAACGTTTGAATACAATGATACTTGTCTGGTCCGCCGATACGATCAGCCAGGTTCGTGTATTGCTGAATGATCTTAAAACTGCGAATGGCGCCGTGCTTGGAAAAAATAATTTCAAGACACAACTGGTACGTTACGTCATTTCAAATTATCCCTACGGGGCAAGAGAAGTTACCTGTGGAGTAGGCCCGGTTGATAAAGCTTACCTGATGCCTGACAGGCTGGTCCCGATGTCTATCGGGTTTGATCGTTTTGAATTACCGGGAAAAACAGTAAGACCTGTTTGGGTTTCAATTGATATACCATCCAATACTACGGCGGGGCTTTACTCTGGTCAAATTGATGTTAGATCTGACAAAGAAAGTTTCAAACTTCAAATTTCCATCAACGTTCAAAATCATTTATTACCCAAACCGCGCGATTGGTCCTATAGGCTTGATCTTTGGCAAAATCCATGGGTAATAGCCGAGTATTACAAAGTAAAACCGTGGGGTGCTGAACACAAATCGCTGTTGAAAAAACATATGCGCTTATACGCTGATGCCGGTGGAAAATACATCACTACTTATGCAGTTCATTCTCCATGGGCTGATAATTCATACATGATCGAGGGAAACATGATCGAGTGGACCAGGAAAAAAGATGGAAAGTGGAATTTTGATTACAGCATCTTTGATCAATATGTTCAACTCGCAATTGAATCAGGTATTGATAAGGCAATTACTCTTTATACTCCTATTCCATGGGGAGACCGCTTTCGTTATATAGATGAGGCAACAGGAAATTTTGTGACTGAACAGTGGCAGGCAACTTCTGCAGTGTTTAAAACCAACTGGAACATATTTCTTACTGATCTGAAAAAACATTTGGAAAGCAAAGGCTGGCTGAACAAAACATATCTCGGCATTAATGAAAATGCAATGGAGCAAACATTATCAGCCATCAAAGTGATCAGGGATCATTCAAAACAATGGAAAATAACTTATGCCGGTGACTGGCATCCTGAGCTGGATGGTTTGCTGGATGATTACTCATGCGTATTTTACAAAGAGCCTTCTGTAAAAGATGTGCAGAACCGTTCTGCCAAAAAACAAACTTCAACTTATTATATCTGCTGTACGCCGGCTTATCCAAATACGTTTGTTTTTTCACCGCCGGTTGAAGGCCGGTGGTTGGGATGGTACACAATGGCCCATGCTTATGATGGCATGCTGCGATGGGCTTATGATGCGTGGCCCGCAGATCCTGTACGTGATGCAAGACACCTGTTGTGGCCCGCCGGTGATTCTTATATGATCTATCCGGGTGGAGAATCAAGTATTCGTTTTGAAAAAATGAGAGAAGGAATAGTGGATTATGAAAAAATAAGAATACTGAAAGCAAAAGCGGCAGTTTCATCAAACGGTGAGGTAAAAAATCTTTTACAGGATTTAAACCGGCATTTGGAATTGTTCACTGCTGAAAAAGAATTTATTGAGGATAAATTAAGACAGCATCTACAAAAAGGGGAAATGATAGTGAATCAGCTGAGTGAAAAATTGAAGAATTAATCCATTTGAAAATAATGCGAATAAGAGTACTGGTAATTGTTGCCATTTATATTTTCAGTGTTAAGGGTAAAGCACAATCTTCAAGTGATAAGCTTGCCGTTTATGAATACGATGAGCCTCTTCTTACACATTTATTGACACCTGCAGGTCCTGTTCCGACTGCATTTGATCCTAATGGCGTTTACCCATATATGAGTTATGCTGAAACATCTGCCAGGCCTGTTGCAAAAAAATACCGGTTTATTGTTTTACAAAATGATCATGTGAAAGCGACGATCTGCCCTGACCTTGGCGGAAAAGTGTACTCATTAATTCATAGACCATCAGGCAAAGAAGTATTGTATGTACCCGATGTCATCCGTTATACAAGGATCTTACCGAGGTTTTATTTTATCGCAGGTGGAATCGAGGTCAGTTTCCCTATTTCACACTCACCCACTCAAAATGAACCTGTTCTTTATAAGATTGTCAAAACAAAAGAGAGAATCTATGTCACTTGCGGCGAAAGAGAATTAAGATTCGGCATGCAATGGTCAGTAGAATATTCTCTTGGTGTCAATGATGATTTTTTAACGCAGCGGGTTGTTTTTTATAATCCCGGCAAAAACCCATATCCCTGGATGTCATGGTCAAATGCAGCCCTGCCTTCAGCGGCAGATACACGATATGATTTTCCAAATGGAAAAGTCCTGTCTCACTCATCAAAGATCGATACGATCGATTGGGAAGAACAAGGACCAAAAACCGAATCGGCTATAAAAGAAATGACTGGCTATTTCTGGAAGACAAAAGACGTGAATGCGTTTGGTGCTTTCACTCCATCGTTGGGGACTGGTTTATATCATATAGCTGATCAGAACATTGCCTCTGGAATAAAGCTCTGGAGCTATGGAACTGCAGATGATAGTGCATGGTCTGTTTTAAGCACGGCAAAACATCAAACATATATTGAAATACAGGGGGGGCCGATCGGCGATCAATCCATTAAACTTGAACTGCAATCTCATCAAAAAAGATGGCATGTGGAATATTGGTTTCCTACGAATCAGGCAATGGATATTCGACAAATTAAGACCCCATCTCCTGCTTTGCGATCCGTTAACGAAATTGAATTATTCAGTTGGGCAAGAAAGGAAGAGGTTAAGGATTGGGAAACACTGGTGAACATTTATATGTCTAAAAAAATAATGAACCTGCGTGCCCCCGACATTTATAAATCAAATTGGGCACCATCTGGAATGGAAAATTTAGATGAACCTTTTAAATTGGCAGTCAGCCAGTCAACCGGAAAAAATAAAGAAAATTGGAAATTTTATTATGGCAGCTGGCTTGCAGGCCGGGGAAATGCGGAAGAATCGATAAAAATACTTTCACAAACGGATTTAGGGATTGCAAAAGCTCTTCTTGCCAGGCTACTGAAACTAAAAGGCGATATGACAGGAGCAAAAAAGGCTTTTGATGGTATTGAAGAAAAATGGTTGCAACTTCATCCGCAAGTTCTGATTGAAAGAGATAAGGTGTTACGAGCACTTGGCGCCTCATTTCTTGCCGAACGGGAAAGCTGGCTGTCAAAAGTTGAAGCGCTGAAAGATGAATGGATCATAGAACGAAAAGTTCAACTGCTTGTTGATAAAGGTGAATACCTGAAGGCAAAAGAATTATTATTATCAACGACTTTCCAGAAGGTCCATCAAACATATACCCGCACAGGTTTGTGGATGCAGATCTGTGAAAAGCTGAATATTCCTTGCGCTCCTATTCCGTCTCAGTTAGGTGAAGACAGGTTGGCAACCTTCGGGGCCTATAGGGAATATGAATAAGCCGCTTTGCCTCTTTTTACCCGGTCGCCTTAGAAACATCGATGCTATAACAATAGAAGTGGACAGAAGGATGCGATGGGACATAAAAAAACGACCCCCGAGTATACATAAGCAGTCAGAATGAATTTAGGGGTCGCTTTTATTTTCACCTTGCCTGCCCGGTAAGAGTACCCGGCGGGCCCTCGCCTAAGGCGAGATAAAACCAACTATGTTACCTAGACAACGCTAATTTACATTTCGCTGCTTCAGTTTTCCCAGCCAAACAGGCTTACCCTGAATCCTTCTTACTAAAAACATTATTCCGACAAAAATGAAAAAGAACGGCCCGAGAAAACCCAGGAGGGCCACCCATTTTGTCCCATAAAATTTCTCCATGGGGCGCTTCAACCTTTCGGCGATTATATACATACTTGGCACCAGCAACAGGGTCATAAAGAATGCAAAGGCCAACCCATAAATGATGGTCCACGCAAGCGGTCCCCAGAACACAACGCTGTCCCCGCCAAAGAAAATATTTGGCTCAAAATTTTGGAATAAAGTGATCCAATTGATGTTGAACCCGACAGCCAACGGCAACAAACCAAGTATAGTAGCAAGTGCTGTCAGTAAAACCGGAATGATCCGGATCTTTCCCGCTTTTACCGCCGCTTCTTTTGTCCGCATACCGCGACTACGCAGCTCATCGGTAAAATCAATCAGGAGAATTGCATTCTTAACCACAATACCTGCCAGTCCGACTATACCCACCATTACCATGATCAGCGGCATAGCCATACCCGTGATGGCAAATCCAAGAAACACACCGATAATACTGAAGAAAATTTCACTAAGTACAATAAATGGTTTGCTGAGCGAATTGAATTGTAAAACAAGAATACCGAAGATCATCCCCAACGCAATGATTAGCGCGGTGCCGAGAAACCCCAGTGACTCTGCCTGCTCTTCCTGCTGACCGGTTTGCCTGATAGTAATATTATCCGGTTTGTTTTTGAATTCAGCAATCGCCTTACCTAAGTCAAGATTTACTTTATTCGGATCTATATTTGGAGAAATAAGGTTAGAATAAATGGTGATCAATCTTTTCAGGTTCTTTCTTTTTACTCCTCCTAATGAGCTGTTGTAATCAAACTTTACTACACCACTGATCGGCACCTGCCTCACCTGCCCGGTATTGAAATCACGATAGGTGATCTTCATGTTCTGCAGGTCAGTCAGACTATTTCTCAACTGATCAGTATATCTCACCTGTATCTTGAACTCATCTTCGCCTAATTTCAGTTTGCTTGCTTCACGACCGAACAACGCAGTCCGTAATTCAGAGCCTATCTGCGCCGTGCTTAAACCTTCTCTTCTTGCTCTTTCTCGGTCTATTGATAATGCCAATTCAGGTTTACTGACATCCACATCCAGCTTTAATTTTTCTACACCAAATACATTTACACTATCAAGAAATCTTTTAAGATCGACAGCAGTCTTCACAATATCATCAAACTCTTCTCCTACCACTTCAATATTAACTGGCGCCCCTGCGGCAGGACCATTTTGTGGCTGAGAAATACTTACTTCAGCACCGGGAATTTCTTTTATTTCCTTTCTGAGCTTATCTAAATATGGCGCGGTCTTTTCACCATGTCTTTTTTCATATTCAACAAATGAGATTTGGATTCGCCCAAGATTCGGTTGAGTACCCCTTTCTCCACCAAATGGGTCAGTAGCACCAACGGCAACATTTGAAATAATGGACTCAACAATGGGATTTTTTTCTCCCATTACCTTGAACACTTTGTTTTCAAGCACACGGACAACACTGTCGGTAGTCTCCGTTTTTGTACCAACAGGCATTTTTAAATAAACATAAATAATAGGAGGGTCGCCCTGTGGAAAAAAGTCTGTCTTGATTCGTCCGGTCAGAATATTTGCACCAAGAGCAATTGTTGAAATGATAAAGAGTCCAAATACAGAGGCGACAAGCCAGCCTGGTCTTTTACCTTTTAATGCCCAGCGTAAAGAATTTTCGTAACGATTCATGATACGGGGAAGAAATCCTTCCTGGAACCGGTGAATAACGTCTCTTAATACAAACCGATTAAAGATAACAAGCACAACCATTACCAAGATAAAATTGGCAAGACCGTGGAACTGCATTAAATGAAGCAACAACCCGAGTACAACAAAAAACCAGAAAGCAGGTTTCTTGAATAAAGCGACCTTAGGTTCTTTAGCGGGATAGTATTCCGGCTTCATAAAAGAAACTGCAAACACCGGATTGATCAGGAATGCAACGATCAACGATGCAGTTAATGTGAGGATCAGGATCGTTGGCAGGTAGATCATAAACTTGCCAATGATACCCGGCCAGAATAACAGGGGGAAAAAAGGAGCCAGCGTTGTCACCGTTCCGGAAAGCACAGGCACAAAGACCTCCCCGGCGGCCATTTTTGCGGCCCGTTCTACCGGCATTTTTCCATTACCAAAAATCCGGTGTGTATTTTCAATTACAACAATTGCATCATCCACTATGATCCCAAGGCCAAATAATAATGCAAACAACACAATAAAGTTGAGTGTTACGTTTGTCCCTATGATCGTGTCTGCGATTGGCAAGAACATAAAGGCAACAAATACACTCAGCGGGACGCTGAGCGCCACGAAAAATGCATTGTTAACTCCCATAAAAAACATCAGCACCATCAATACAAGAATAAATCCGATAACGATCGTATTGATAAGATCGTTAAAAGAAGTCCTCGTCTGCACGCTTTGATCACCGGTTATCACTACATCAAGATCTTTTGGCAACTCACCCAATTTCATTTCAGCTACTATGGCCTTTACTTTATCTGATGTATTGATCAGGTTCTCTCCGGCTCTCTTTACAATTTGCAGCGTTACTACATTTTTATTTTCAAGACGTGAATAGCTTTCTTTATCTTTTACTGTATCTATCACTTGTGCTATATCCTTAAGGTACACAGGCGCACCGTAAATGCTTTGCACCACCATATCCTGCATGTCATAGGCTGTCTTATACAGGCCCTTTACCTGTATCGTTGGCTGCATTTCTCCTATCTTAATATTACCGGCACTCATATCTAGATTTTCACTACCGATCGCCTGCGCAATATCACTAAAAGAAATACCCGCTGATTCCATTTTCAGCTTATCGACATTGATTTGTATCTCTCTTTCCGGAGCGCCAACAATTTCAGCTTTGTTTACCTCACTGAGCGACTCGATCCTGTCCTGGATATCCTCCGCATAATCTTTTAATTTAATAGGATCATAATTACCACTCACATTCACAAACATGATAGGAAAATCTGAAAAAGCAACTTCGATCACATTGGGCTCTACTGTAAGATCGGTCGGCAGGTCGGTCATTGCTTTATCTACTGCATCTTTTACTTTTTGCTTTGCCTCATCAACTTTCACACTTGTTTCAAACTCTACCACGATGCTGCTGAAATCCTGGATCGAAGTGCTTTTGATACTCCTGATCCTTGCACCGGTGATCCCCCTGATTTGTTTTTCAATTGGCCTTGTGACCAGTTCTTCCATATCTTTTGGTGATGTACCTGCGTATACAGTGGAAACATAGATCTGTGGAATTACAATATCAGGATAAGATTCCTTTGGCAATGTTGTAAAAATATTCAACCCCCAAAGTGTAATAACCAGGGTAGCAACATATGCGACAGTTTTATTATCGATCACCCAACTTGTTGGCTTAAACTCTTTGAATTTATTTGCGATTTTCTCTTTAAGGCTCATACAAAAAAAATTTATGTAATCGGCTCATGATTTTCTTTTAACTCCGGTTGTCTCGCAGGCTTGTCCTTACACTTTACGATTCACCTTTTGATTACGCTGCTATTGCCACCTGAGCTTGTCGAAGGACCGTTCAGCTTATTTAATTTCAGAGTGAGCCCGAAATTGTTACGGCCTGCCCTTCGTATAAACTCTGGTAACCTTGTGTGATCAGCTGATCACCCTCATTCAAACCTGATCTCACTTCTATTTGCTCCCCATAAATTTCACCGACCACCACTTGTTTTTTTCTTGCTACTTTCTTTCCGTTCTCTGTCGCCAGCACATAAACGTATTTTCCATTTTCATCCGTTTGCAGTGTGGTAAGCGGGATAACGATAGCCTTATCCTTAACATAATCCTTTATCCGCACCAGTGCTACCTGGTTGATATGAACATTTGAATTATATGGAATTTTTGCTTCTGTTGAAACTGAACGGCTGTTTAATCCAATGGTTTGATTCATCAGGGAAATGACACTATTGAATTCAAGATTTACATCAGGAAGTTTGATATTTACCGGCGTACCTTTTTTTACCCTGTCTAAATAATTTTCCGGCACATCCGTCACTACCTTTAAAGCCGAGGAATTCACGATCATTACTTGTGGCTGGTTTCCTGCAAAGCCACTGAAAGTTTCACCAACACGAAGGTTTAATTGTTCAACATAGCCGTTGACTTCAGACCTTACATTGGTCATTTGCCAGCTTTCGGTCAACGTGCTTATTTGATCATTCAATGACTTTACGTTGTTCTCAGCAGTTTTCAATTGTACTTCTGTACCGATACCCTGGTCCCATAGATTTTTTGTACGCTTATAAATATCTTCTGCGTATGCTTTTTGTGTTCTCAATCCTTCCAGTTGCCTTAACAGCACTGCATCATCGAGTTTTATCAACACCTGGCCTTTCTTTACATAGTCACCTTTCTTAATATACAATGCCCTTACCTGTGCCGGCATTCCCCGGGGTGTCAGGTAAGAAATATTATCCGCATCCACTCTTCCCTGCAGATCGATATAATGCTCAAATGGCTGAATGCTTACTGCAGTAACGGCAACAAGCTTTGGAGCAACAGCAACCGATGCCGGATCTAACTTTGCAATTTCTTGCTGGAGCGTCTGGATCTCAGTCTCAATTTTTGTTTTTTCAGCTTTCAGCTTCTCAAGTTTTACCTTTTTATCATTCAAATCTCCTTTCGCATCTTTTGCCCCTCCACTGCAGGCAGTAATGACAACTGCTCCGGCAATGGCAGAAATGATCAATAATTTATTCATGGTTTCCTGTTTTATTTTAAATAAGTTATCTGTGTGTTACAATCTTCCAAGTGATCTCATATAAACTATTTTGGCAAGGACTGCATCATACAATGCCCTGAAATAATTAGATTGCGCCTCCTGCAGATCGGTATCGGCCTGCAATGTTTCAATACTTGATCCAACCCCATTTGCATATTTCGTCTTCACCGTATTAAACACTCGTTGGGCCAGTTCCATGTTTTTTTCCTGCGCATCCATCGCCAGAATGGAATTGATCAATGTATTTTTTGCTACCGCTCTTTCCAGGTCAATTCCTCTTTTTGTTTCATCAAGTGTATTCTGAACTTTTTCTAATGTGAATTCAGATTGTTTGATCTTATTTTTTTTCTGAAAGCCATCAAAAATTGGAACATTTACAGAAAGACCAATAAGATTAGTGCTGTACCAAAACCAGGGTGTAGTACTTCCTTCCGAATTCCGCTGACCGTTGTGTTGAAAATTATAAAAAGCAGACACAGTAGGATAATAAGAAAGTTTATAGCGTCGTATATCATACCCCTGCAGTTTTACAGCGCTGTTGAGTAACTTCACTTCATTCCTGTCCTCATATTTAAAATCGTCGTCTAATATTTCAGCTTTAATAAGATCAGCATTCAGTACATCTTTTAAAACAACACTATCAGACTGAGTCAAGCCAAGATTCCTTTTTAAAACGGCCATCCCGATCGTTACTACATTGCGCAATTGAATTTCTGTCATCTTTGTATTATTCAATGTCACTGTCGTTTTATCGATATCTAATTTTTCAACAAAGCCATTTTTAAACATTTCGTTCATCTCAGCGGTAAGCTTTTCCAATCTCTTAATGCTTTCCTGGATATACAGCAATTGTTTTTGCGAGATCAATACCGCGTAATAACTTTTATAAACTGCTTCCTTTACGTTGTCCTCAGTCACTTTAAGCTGGAGGCCGCTGCTATTCAGGAGTTCACCCCTTGCCTGTAACCCTACAAACACCTGCGGCTCGAATAGTAATTGATTTACACTGATGCCACCATTCAAATTCCAGGGCGTTAAGAAACTGAAGTTGCGATACGAAAATTCGCCTTCCTTGGTAATCGGATTTCCGGATGCATCTTTTACTCCTTCCGCCCGCAATACATCATAAATCTGTACTTCGGATCCGTCAGGAAATTGGATCTGGGGTAATGACAGGTAATGATTTCCCTGCAGAGAACCTGTTACCTGCGGCAATGCAAGCCCGGTGATCTCTTTATTTCTTGCCTCGGCAATTTTGTAATCCAGCCGTGCATTTTTAAGATCGGCTACATTTTTAAATGCGATGGCCACTGCATCTTTAGCAGTGATCTCGTAAACCTGCGGCTGTTGCGGCTGCTGCGCTTTACTATTTACGCGGAAAAGGTTTACAATGATCAGGACGATCAAAATAGTTTTCGTTAAATATCTCATAGGTCATTTGTTTAATCGTTGTTGCTTATATTTTAAAATGAGTTTGTATCCTTTTAAAGTGGCAAGCCCGTATAAAAAATGTTCCAGTATTTCCTGTTGAAGTTTTACAAGATTGAATTTGGAAGACGGGAACAATTCAGTATTAAATCCAAGCATCAAACTTTCAAGTCTGTAGCGGGTCATGATCTCGATATCAATCTCAGGCCTGTATAACCCCTCATTTATTCCTCTTTCTATATTCTTCTTTATCATTTCATAGAGAAATTTGTTTTTATGCTCAAGGAATTTTTTAAACCCTCCGGGATGATATTTTTCCAGGTCATGCAACATGGAAGGGTTCATATTCCTGAACATCACTTCTACAAATTCCATCACGCGGAATATCTCTTCAATTGCATTTGCTGACACAGCGGCGTCTTTCATACAGCATTCCTGGGAATAATGAATTTCATCCATGGCAACTGCATCCACCAGCTGATCTTTATCCGTATAATACTGGTAGATTGTTTTTTTTGACATGCCAAGCTGTGTCGCAATCTCATCCATCGTCACAGAGCGGATACCATAGCGCCGGAACAATTCATCCGCTTTTTGCCTTATTCTTTCTTGTATTTCCATAATCTTCAATCCCGATAGATCGGAGGGCGACAAAACTAAGGAAACTTTATGCGTTGCCAAAGTTTCCATCCAGATATTTTACCATTCCTCCATTTTTCTTTGTGCTAAATTTGACCCGGAGAAACTATTCTTATGCTCAGAAGCTATCTTCCAAGAGAACCTTTCAAATGGAAAAAAGTCATTCAATATTTTTTGCAGGGCTTGCTGGTTATGGCTCCCCTGGCAATCACCTTTTATGCTATTTACTGGGTGATTTCGACTGTAGATGGTTGGGTTCCAATATTTCGTGAGGCAGTCCGGGACGCACAGGGAAATATTCTCCGGTACGAGGTTAAAAACTACGGCCTTGGCTTTTTGATCATTTTAGCGGCGATAATCATCATAGGGTATCTTAGTTCTTTTTTTATCCAATCAAAAGTTTTTAACCTGTTTGATCGGTGGCTTGAAAAAACGCCAGGTATCAAATTTATTTATACCAGCACCCGTGATTTTTTTGAAGCTTTTGCCGGCGATAAAAAAAGATTCAACAAAGCGGTGCTGGCAAATGTTTTTGCTGAAGATGTCTGGATCGTTGGATTTCTAACCGATGAAGAAATGCACAAGTTTGATTTGGGTGCAGATAAGGTTGCAGTTTATGTGCCACAGGCATATAATTTTGCCGGTCAGCTTTATATTTTGCCGAGGGAGAAAGTGAAAAAGATCGATAAAATTTCTTCTGGTGAAGCAATGAAATATGCAGTAACCGGGGGTGTCGTTGATTTGACTGTTGAGAAAAAGCCTGAATTAAAGAATGTAAACTAATAGACGAATAGCTGTTAAGCATAACAGGTAAGCAACCAATGAGAAAAACTTTATCCTTGATCGTATTCTCATTTATTTCACTTCATGCTTTTTGCTGGGGGTTTTATGGTCATAGAAAAATAAACTACTTCGCTGTTTTTTTGTTGCCTCCTGAAATGATGCAGTTTTATAAACCTCAAATTGATTTTTTAGCCGAACATGCCGTTGATCCGGATAAGCGTCGTTATGCAATACCTGAAGAAGGGCCACGACATTATATCGATATCGATCATTATGGTAATTATCCTTTTCATGAATTGCCAAAAAAATGGAATGATGCCGTGGCAAAATTTTCTGAAGACACTTTGATGAAGTATGGAATTGTACCCTGGTGGGTGCAAACAATGCTTTATAAATTAACCGAAGCATTCAGAGAAAAAAACCAGGCAAGGATATTGAAATTATCTGCAGAGATCGGGCATTATATCGCTGATGCGCACGTGCCGTTGCATGCGAATAGTAACCATAATGGTCAGTATACTGATCAAAGAGGCATTCATGGTTTTTGGGAAAGCCGGATACCGGAATTGCTTGCAGCAAGCCAATGGGATTTTTTTATTGGTAAGGCTGACTACATAAAAAACCCGGGAGATTTTATCTGGCACAGGGTTTTGGAGAGTGCAAAAGCATCCGATTCAGTTTTACGTTTTGAAAAAGAATTAACTAAAACTTTCCCAACGGATCAGAAATTTTCATTTGAAGAAAGAAATGGCGTAACGATCCGCCAGTATTCTACGGCCTTCTCTATTGCCTACGACAAAAAATTAAATGGAATGATCGAAAGAAGGATGCGTCAATCTATTTACGCGATTGCTTCTTTCTGGTATACAGCATGGGTAAATGCTGGTCAGCCCGATCTAAAATCACTTTCAAATAAAGAACTTTCTGCAGATGATCTTAAAGAGTTTGAGGAATTAAATAATGCCTGGAAAAAAGCTTCCATCAAAGGAAGAGATCATGAATAATTCTGAATACCTGATGGAACTTTAATCATTACATTTGCAACTTATTAATTCAAGCATGTATGAACAATGCAATAAATATGACAATCCATAATTTCGGTGCCGGTCCATCTGTTTTGCCAAAAGAAGTTTTTGAAGAAGCGAGCCGTGCAATAATTGATTTTAACAACACCGGCCTGTCCATTCTTGAAATTGGCCACCGGACTACTTTATTTCAGCCTGTAATGGATGAGGCACGGGCATTGGTTAAAGAGTTAATGAATCTTAACGATGACCATGAAGTGCTTTTTTTGCATGGCGGTGCCACTACGCAGTTCATGCAAGTGCCAATGAATTTGCTGAATGACACTGAACTGGCTGCGTACACTGATACAGGCGCCTGGGCTTCCAAAGCAATCAAGGAAGCAAAGTTGTTTGGCCATGTTGAAATTGCTGGTTCAGCAAAAGAAACCAACTATACAACTATTCCCAAAGAATTATCTGTAAGCCCAACAGCTGCCTATCTGCACATCACAACCAATGAGACGATTGCCGGCACACAATGGAAAAATATTCCTTATGACTGTGGTGTTCCGCTAGTAGCTGATATGAGCAGCGATATATTAAGCCGTGTGCTTGACTTCAATAAGTTTGATATTATTTATGCCGGTGCGCAAAAAAATATGGGTGCTGCCGGTGTCAATCTTGTTGTCGTAAATAAAAACATTCTTGGAAAAGTAACAAGATCAATTCCCTCAATTCTTGATTACCGAAATCATATAAAAGAAGGCAGTATGATGAATACACCGCCGGTATTTGCAGTCTATGTTGTCATGCTTACGTTACGCTGGCTAAAAAATCTTGGCGGTGTTGCTGCGATCGAAAAAATCAACAATGCAAAAGCAGAGTTGTTTTATTCAACGCTGGATAGTTTACCGATTTTCAGGGGTGTTGTTGCTAAAGAAGATCGCAGCTATATGAATGGAGTATTTGTAATCGATGATGCCGGGTTGGAAAAAGAATTCCTTGATCTCTGTAAACAGGAAGGAATGATCGGTGTAAAAGGACATCGTAGTGTAGGGGGCTTCAGAATTTCTATGTATAATGCTTTGCAATATGAAAGTGTAGTGGCAGTAACTGATTTGATGAAAGAGTTTGCAAAGAAGAATGCATAAATCCAGGTGGAATCGCTAATTAATAGAATTATTAATTACTGATTATTAATTATTGTGTTAAAGTAGTGTTTCTAATAATCAATAATTAATAATCAATAATTAATAATCAATAATCAATTGGTAAATGGCTATAATAAAACCCTTCAAATCCCTCCGACCCAGGAAAGAATTGGCAGAACAAGTAGCTTCAAAACCCTATGACGTTCTCAACTCGCAGGAAGCAAAAACCGAAGCAGCAGGCAATGACTACTCATTTCTTCGCATCACGAAATCGGAAATAGATCTTCCCGACGGAATTGATACACATAGTCAGGAAGTATATGACAAAGCGAAATCCAATCTTGAACTCTTTATTAAAAATGGCACACTTTACGAAGAAGAAAAACCCTGCTACTATATTTATCAACTGGTAATGAATGGGAAGAGCCAGACAGGATTGGTTTGTATTTCTTCTATCGAAGATTATTTTAATGATGTTATTAAAAAGCATGAGCTGACACGGCCGGAAAAAGAAAAAGACCGTATTGATCACATGCGGACCATCCGTGCTCAAACAGGAAATGTTTTTATGGCATACCGTGATGTGATGGAAATAAATGCATTGATCAACGGATGGAAAGCAAAGAATGCTCCGGAATATGACTTTATTGCAAGTGATGGCGTCAAGCACACTGTTTGGGTTATCCATCGCGATGATGTGATCAATTCGATCACCAATTTATTTGCCGCTAAAGTTCCGAATACTTATATCGCCGATGGTCATCATCGTGCAGCCTCTGCGGCTAAAGTGAGCAAGCAATTACCGGATAGCGATGCCGCAAAGTTCTTTCTTACAACCATCTTCCCTGAAAGTCAGTTGGCAATTCTTGATTATAACCGGGTGGTAAAAGATCTCAATGACCTAACAACGGAAGAATTTATTGGTGCATTACAGGAGGATTTTATGATCACTTATAGTCCGGAGCCTGTAAAACCCGCAGTAATGCATGAGTTTGGTATGTATCTTGAAGATGAGTGGTATATTTTAACGGCAAGAGAAGGAACATACAGAAATGATCCAATCGGTGTGTTGGATGTTACAATTTTGCAGAAGAATGTTTTAGATAAGATCCTTGATATTGAAGACCCAAGAACAGATACCCGTGTTGATTTTGTTGGCGGCATTCGTGGCCTCGGGGAATTAGAAAAAAGAGTAAAAAGCGGTGAAATGGCAGCAGCATTCAGCTTATATCCTGTTACTATTGACCAACTTTTTGCAATTGCAGACAGCGGGAAGGTAATGCCGCCAAAAAGTACATGGTTTGAACCAAAACTCCGGGACGGGTTGCTTACACATTTGATCTGATGCTGTGAAAGAATTTATAATGTGTTAAAGAAAGGGCTATTACTATATCTCTTTTATTTTACTTTGCAGCTGACTAAAAAACAATAATCAATATACAGATGAAAAAACTGGTTTTTCTCTTTTCGTTTTTTGCGCTCTCTTTTGCCGGTATTGCACAGGATGATCCGAAAACCCTTCACCAGACTGCCCGTGGGTTTATGGCCGAGGCCGATTGGGATAATGCAATACTTGTATTGAATCGTTTATTGCAAACAGATAAGAATAATCTTGAGTACAATAAAGACATGATCCAATGCTATTATTTCAAAAGAGATTTTGAAAAAGCAGTGGAAGGTGTAAAAGCAATTATCAATCGTGATGATGCAGATGTGATGACATTTCAATTAGCCGGAAATGTTTATAAAGCACTTGAAGACCCAAAAGAATGTGAGAAGATCTATAAAGCCGGTTTAAAAAAATTTCCGAAGAGCGGACCTATTTACAGCGAGTATGGTGAATTATTATGGCAAAAGAAAGACTATGGCGCAATCGATCTTTGGGAAAAAGGAATTGAAATTGATCCTGCTTTCGGTGGTAATTATTACAATGCAGCACTCTATTATTTTTATACAAAGGACAAAGTCTGGAGCCTGATCTATGGTGAAATTTTTGTCAATATGGAAAGTCTCAGCCAGCGAGGCGCGGCGATGAAAGAACTTTTATTCAAAGGTTATAAAGAAAAACTTTTCAAAGAAGCTAATCTGATGAAGGGTGAGGAAAATAATAAAAGCGCTTTTGCAAAAGCTTTTTTGGAAGCGATGAATAAACAATCTGCACTTGTTTCAAGAGGAGTGACCACGGCATCTCTCACCATGGTCAGAACAAGATTCATTCTTGACTGGTATGAAACCAACGCCTCAAAATATCCGCATCGTCTTTTCGATTATCATCAGCAATTATTACGTGAAGGCATGTTTGATGCCTACAATCAATGGTTGTTTGGTACCGTCGAAAATTTAACCGCTTACGATAGCTGGACCCGGTCGCATGCTGATGAGTATAAAGGATTTGTAGCGTTTCAAAAGACACGTGTTTTCAGGGTGCCGCCAGGCCAGTATTACCAGGCAAAAAATTAGTCTTCCAGGTCCCGATTGCATTGGGGCTTTTTTATTCTTTAGATTTTTACCTAATTTGTTCAGGATTCACTTTGCCATTTTCTGAATCGATAAATTCTTTGCTGATGCAAAAGCCTACACGATTGTTTGATTGCCTGGAGTATCAACTGAAATCAGCTCCCTTGCCTGATATGTTTGCAGCAAAAGAGGGAGGTGTATGGGAAAAACACAGCACAGCTGAAGTGAATGATACAGTTAATCAAATAGCTTCCGGATTGCTTCACCTTGGCATTTCTCCCAATGATATGTCTGCTGAAAAAAGAGATAAGGTTGCGATCATTAGTAAAAATCGTCCTGAATGGTTAATGATCGACCTGGCTGTTCAGAAAATTGGAGCTGTGCTGGTACCTGTTTATCCGACAATTAATGTAAACGAACTACAGTTCATCTTAAATGACTCACAGGTAAAAGTGATTTTTGTAAATGATGAAGAATTATTTCTGAAGGTAAAAAGCATCGGGGATTTTGTTCCCTCACTGCAGTATATTTTCACCCTGGAACATGTAACCAATGCAACGTATTGGAAGGATTGCCTCAAACCAGCAAGTGCAGAAACACAAACAGAAATCAATCAACTATCTTCCAGGATCACTCCTTCAGATCTTGCAACAATAATCTATACATCCGGAACTACGGGTACCCCTAAAGGCGTAATGTTGAGTCATCATAATGTCGTAAGTAATGTTGTTGACAGCAATTGTGTATTTGAAGAAATTGGCGTGGAAGGCAAACGAGCCTTAAGTTTTTTGCCATTGAACCATGTGTTTGAACGAATGGTCAGCTACATATATATCTATAACAGTGTGTCTGTTTACTATGCTGAAAACATGGAAAAGATCGGAGACAATCTTAAAGAAGTAAAACCATTAATTTTTACCACTGTTCCCCGCCTGCTGGAAAAAGTATATGAGCGGATCATGGCAAAAGCAGCAACTCTTACCGGTACAAAGAAAAATCTATTTAACTGGGCATTAGGACTGGCATTGAAATATGATATCAATAAAAACATGGGCATGTGGTATAACCTGCAATTAGGCCTCGCCAATAAACTGATCTTTAGTAAATGGAGAGAAGCATTGGGCGCCAATGTAAAAGCGATCGTTACCGGTTCTGCAGCATGCCAGGTAAAATTGTTGAGAGTCTTTACCGCTGCCAGAGTGCCGATACTGGAAGGATATGGATTGACGGAAACATCGCCGGTAATCAGTGTGAATAGGATGAACCCAAAGAACAGAATGTTTGGTACGGTAGGGACATTGATCGACAATGTAGAAGTGAAGATCGCGGAGGACGGAGAAATTTTATGCAAAGGCCCGAATGTAATGATGGGATACTATAAGCGGCCTGACTTAACTGCTGAAGTTTTGAAAGATGGATGGTTTCATACAGGCGATATCGGTGTAATGATTGATAATAAGTTCTTAAAGATCACCGATCGTAAGAAAGAGATATTTAAAACTTCAGGTGGTAAATATGTGGCGCCGCAGCCTATTGAAAACAAGATGAAAGAATCAAAATGGATCGAGCAGATGATGGTAACCGGCGCAGGTGAAAAATATACAGGTGCTTTGATCGTTCCTGCGTTTAATGCATTAAAAGAATGGTGTACCGAGCACGGGATCGAGTACAACGGAAGTGAAAGCATTATTAAAAATGAAAAAGTGGTCGCCTTAATTAAGGATGCTGTAGAACGATATAATCAAAACTTCAACCAGGTAGAGCAGATAAAAAAATTTGAATTGCTCCCAAGGGAATGGAGCGTGGAAGGCGGCGAACTCACGCCGACATTAAAACTTAAGCGTAAAGTAATCCTTGAGAAATATAAGGATGCTATAGAAAGAATCTATGCATAGTGTTTAAAGCCCGATCTTAATTCTCAGTCAGCTTCAATTTCCACTTTTTTAAAATCGTCCATTTAATTTATTTTTAAAGATGCCCCCGGGGTTTATAAAAATAAAAGGCCGTGCTGCCCGAGTATGGCAGAATCTTAAACAAGGAATGTCTCTGGCCTGGGCGGCCTCACCAAAATTACTTATACGCTATACGTTGCTGGGGATGTTCAATTCGGTCATTCCACCGGTTACTGTTTGGCTCGGCGCAGTACTGGTGGATAAAATTGCAGAGTCGAAATTGCATCCGCTTGAATTCAATGATCTTTTGCCGATACTTATAGGACTGTGGGTTTCATTTATTATTCAAAGGACCATTGGTTCATATATTGGATATGGAAGAAATCTTTATGTGCGGCGTGTGGAACTGGAGGCTGAGCGTCGTTTACTTGCTAAAGCGTCAAAGGTTGATCTTGGGCATTTTGATAATTCTGATTGGCATGATCGTTTGGCAAGAGCAAAACGTGACGTTTCATGGCGTCCAGGTGATCTTACATGGTCTGTGCTTGGTTTATCAGGAAATATTATTACAATAATATTAATGGCTGGCTTGCTGGCCAGTCTTCATTGGCTGCTTGTTGTTCTGGCATTAGCCACTTCATTATTATCCTTGTTAATTGAAAGCCGCGTTACAACCCGCCTCTATAAATATTTTTACCAGGAAACACCTGAAGAAAGAGAAAGAAACTATATCGGCGATCTGTTAATTCAACCGAGGACAACAAAAGAAATAAAAGCATATGTGCTCGCTGATTATCTTTTGGGAAAACATAAGAACATTTCAGATCAACTGTTTAAGCAAAGAGCAAAAATGTACCAGTCAGGTGTAAGGATCTCAATGATAAGCGGACTGGTGACCGGAACTACGCTTGCACTTGCCTATCTTTTTGTTGCGTTGCGTGGCGTAGAAGGAACTATTGAGCCGGGTGGTGTTGTGTTGGTGATCGGGGCTTTTAGTTCTGTGGCTGGGGCACTTGGGATGATCTCAAGCACATTTGTGGCGGTTGACCAGCATACCAGGTTTCTTGATGATTACTTTTCATTTCTCAAGATTGAAGCGCTGATCCCGGTACCGGCAAAACCCTTAACGCTTCCTGAAGGGAAAATTGATGGGATCAGTTTCCAGAACGTAAGTTTCCATTATCCCGGAGGGCATGGTGAAGCGGTTGAAAATTTGAGTTTGAATATCCGGAGTGGAGAACTAATGGCCTTAGTGGGTGAAAATGGTGCGGGAAAAAGTACACTCGTTAAATTATTGCTTCGCTTTTATGACGTACAAAAAGGAGCTGTAAAAGTTGGTGGTGTTGATGTAAAGGATATGGATCCGGAAACCTTGCGTAGCCGCATTGGAGTATTGTTCCAGGATTATGCGACTTACGAGCTTTCAGTAAGAGAAAATGTAATGCTGGGCTGGCCATATGATAAAGCAGATGACGAAAAGGTTATGAAAGCGTTGAAGGATTCACGAAGCGAGTGGTTGGTAAAAAAAATGGCAAATGGTCTTGATGCAAAAGTGGGAAGACTGTTTGAAGGCGGTCATGATCTTTCAGGCGGCGAATGGCAACGTCTTGCATTAGCACGGATCATGTATCGTAATGCTGATATCTGGATCCTGGATGAACCAACCTCCTCACTTGATCCAGAGGCGGAAGCATCCATTTTTGCTGAGCTCAAAGAAAATTTAAAAGGAAGAATTGGTATTGTGATCTCTCATCGTTTTTCAACTGTTCGTATTGCCGACCGGATTGCTGTCATCGATGAAGGCCATATAAAAGAACTCGGCACGCACCATGAATTATTAGCTGCGGGGAATACTTATGCAAGATTATTTGAGTTGCAGGCCTCAGGATACAGGTAAGGTTAAAAGCCAGATTTGAAATGTAGACTCTTGGGTGTCCTATTATATTATGACAAAATCAAATACACCAACTTATCAGTTTCCTTTACAGGATAAACAGAAATGTTTTTATTAGCCGGGCCCGCCACCACAGTACCGCTATGTACATCAAATTGCGATCCATGCCAGGGACATTGAACCGTGCCGCAGATCATAGCGCCACCGGCTAATGAACCGCCACGATGCGTACAATGATCGTCAAATGCTGCATATCCTTTTTCTGTTCTGCAAACAACGATACGTTTACCTTTTATATGGATTAGTTTCATCTGATTTACTTTTAACTCATCAATAGACGCAACATCTATTTCGCCATCAGCATTATTTATATATTCTTCTTTCCATTTGCCTGCATGTGCATAACGGATATCAACTCCTATCTGGTTGCGAAAAACCAATGTTCCACCCAACCAGCCTGCGATGCTTAAAAGAATAACCCCGGCTATCTCCAACCCGATTATGATCATAAATGATGCATCTCCTTTCTGCCGTAATAGTAAAGCAACAGAAAAAATGATCACCATTGTGATATTAATAAGACCATGCGTGGCTCCTCTTTTTTTTGCAGAACTTTTGGGCGGAATAACAAAAATGTAATCAATTATACCAGGAACAGCAGCTAACAGCGCAAAACCTATCCCTGCTATTTCTAAATACATTGCTGTAGTATAAAAATTATTCCGATCATACACAAGGCCCAATACATCAAAGATCAACGTGCCAATAAGAAAAGCAATTGGAAAAGATACAAGTATGGGATGCAAAGGATGACCTTTAAAGTTAGCTTTGCTTTTCATTTTTAACAGTTAATAATCATTGTTACGTTCTTGATTTTATGATTAGACGTATTATCAGCGAATCATTTTTTTAGTACTAATTAGTTTACCGTCTGCAAAAATGCTATAAGTAAGTACGCCCTTACTCAATGCAGGAGGATAAAATGTGATGCTGCCCTCACCTCTTGTCGTGATATCAAATTTTTTTATCATTACTCCCATTGCATCATAGATCAGGATTTGTGCTTTTTCAATATTTTCCGGGATGAAATAAGAAATAACTGTTCTGTCATTAAATGGATTTGGTGCATTTTGTCTCAACACAACGACAGTATTTGACGTCCTTGCTTCATGGGAATGTGTTTCCCTGCAACCACCAAACATGTTGGGAAATTGTTTTACAATCCCATCGGTAAGCATATCAGCCATGGCCAGTATCTGGATATGTACATCATCAAAAGCAGTTACATCAGCAGCATAGTTTGCATTTTTTCTTGCCAATGCCTCTGCGCCGGTTTTTTCAAGATGCTGATGCATCATCATTTTCATTTCCTCCAAAGGCCAGTTAGGATTTACAGAGCTTAAAAGTGCAGCGATCGCATCTGCATTGGCAACCCATGCAGCATAGGCTGTAGTGAAATCCGGTGTATCACCAAATGGCGGTGTATTGTCATTTTTCAATGCTGTGAGCAGATCGGCGGCAATAGTAATATGATCATGCAATAATGCAGTTAGCTGGTTGCCTGCATCGTTTCCATAATAGGGCTTAATAGCATTGCCGATATCCACCTGGTTTTGCAATAAACGATTTACCGCTTCGGTTGTACCAGGAAGATCATCGATAACATTGAAAATGACATTGCGTGTCCAGATGATATGATCCTCCCACAACTTACGCATGGCTGACTTCAAATCACAAGCTGTAGTTTTTTTGAATTCCTTTAATGCACAGCCGCTAAACATATTCGGAAACTGCTTTACAATACCTTCAGTCAGCATATCGGCCATTGCCAGTATCTGAATATGTACATTTTCAAATGCAGTAACATCGGCAGCATAATTAGCATTTTTCCTGGCCAATGCTTCCGCACCAGTCGCTTCAAGATGTTCATGCATCATTGCTGTCATTTCTGCCAAAGGCCAATTTGGATTTACCGAACTTAACAGTGCAGCGATTGCATCTGCATTGGCAACCCACGCAGCATAGGCTGTAGTAAAAGCCGGTGTATCACCAAAGGGTGCTGTATTATCATCTTTCAATGCAGTGAGCAGCTCAGCGGCAATAGTGATATGATCATGCAGTAATGCTGATAGTTGATTACCGGCACTTTCACCATAATAGGGTTTGATTGCATTTCCAATGTCAACCTGGTTTTGCAGTAAGCGAGTAACTGCCTCTGTAGTTCCGGGGAGCTCATCTATAATATTAAAGATGACATTGCGGGTCCAGATAATATGATCTTCCCATAACTTACGCATATCTGATTTCAGGTCACAGGCAGAAGGTTTTTTATTTTGTTCTGCATAAACGGTATTGCTAGTAGTCACGAGTATTCCAATCGCCAACATTGCGGATGTAAAAATCTTTTTCATTTCGTTGAGATTAATGTTTTTTAAGAAATAAAATCGAGTTAAGAACTAAAAAATGCTATGGATTTTGCGCCACAGCTTTTACTTCAATAATTTTTAGATCTGTATTAGCCGGGCCATTAATTACTTTTCCTTGCTTTGAAAACCTGGAACCATGACAGGGACAATCAAAAGTTTTTTCATCGGCATTCCATTGAACAACACAACCGAGATGCGGACAGGTGGCGCTGAAAACAAAAAGCTCACCCCATTCATCTTTATATGCAGCCAGTTTTCTTACCCCTGACGTTATAATGGCGCCTTCATTATTTTCTAATTTGTCGATTGATTCAATATCTCCTTTTGCAATCCAGTCGCCGTATTGTGCGGCCATACTCAATGCTTCTTTTATATATGTTCCTGCTAGTTTTAACGGAATCCGGGTTGGTTTATAAATTTCAGCCCAGGGGTTTTCTTTTGCATTGATAAGATCAGCAATAAGCAAACCGCCGATCGTTCCATGCGTCATGCCATTTCCTGAATCACCGGTTATAATATAAATATTTTCATTCCCCGGGTTTTTTCCAATAAAAGCAAGCGAATCGAGCGGTTCTAATACCTGTCCTGACCATTTATAAACAATATCTTTTATAGCCGGAAAACGTTTACGGGTCCATTCAATTAATCTTTTATATCGTTCTTCTTCAGGAATATCTTCTCTATCTGCTTGTCCGGTTTTATGATCTTCACCACCGGACATCAACAGATCATATTTGTCATTGTAAGTTTGCAAGCGCACATAATGATATGGATGAGTGACCCATTTGGAATCCTGGTCGCCGGTATCCCACCACAGCGCGGGCGTGATTGTGTCTTTGGCAATTGTAGCAGCAATCACATAAGAACGATAGGGAAATTGTTTTGTGTGCATAGTAACAATGTCATTCACCGGCGTATTTGTCGCTACCACAATATTGAATGCATTTATAGTATGGCCATTTGCAATAACAACTTTCTCTTTTATACTTTCAGCATGGGTATTTGTAAAAATTCTTACCCCTTTTCTTTCAATCGCCCTGGCAAGGCCATTCAGGTATTTCATAATATGAAATTGTGCCTGCCGTGGAAAATGAATGCATTTCCCATTCTCATTTTCAATACCGGGAATGGAAGACAATAATTCGGTTTGAAGGCCTGCCTTATGAGTCGCTTCCAGTTCTTGTTGTAAGGATTCTTTATTATCTGTGGGATGAAGAAATAAATAGCCATCTAATCTTGTAAAATCACAGTCAATATTTTCCCTATGAATTGTTTCTTCAATCCAGTCAATAGCAGCCGTGTGACTTTGCGCTGCGAGTTTTGCTTTTTCATCTCCAAATAATTTTTGCAAAGTATAATAGCGGTCGTCTAAAGCGTGGGTCAAATGTGCTGTTGTTCTGCCGCTTTCACCACTTGCGATCAAACCATCTTCTATTACTACTACTTTTCTTCCCGACAATGCAAGACAATAAGCGGTGGTGAGACCGGCGATACCTGCGCCAATTATCAAAACATCTGTATCAATATCATTTTTTAGCGTGTCAAAGGACAATTGCGGAAAAGAATCTATCCAGTAAGAAAGATTTTCACCGGAAGTGATCGCTTCTTTTTTTGTGGGGTCCATATAAAATGATTTTTAAATACTGGCTTTCCCAGGAGTAATAAAACTTCTGAACAAATTCTCTGGTTGGAGTTTATGGAAGGGTTTCTACTTATTTCCCTCTAACAAACGTTGTACCATCATATATAAGTCAAGTAAGAGTTTGTTTTTCAACTCACTTAAACGGATGTCGGGGTTCTTATTTGACGCTTGACGAATTTTTTTGCCCAAAAGAATTTACCGTAAACAGGCAGTTTAATCCCCACTGTGCAACTTGCGGGGTACAAACAAACCGAAATTAAATCCATCTTAACGATGCTGAGATGACGGAAAATTTGAAAGCTTGCGTGATCACCAGAATTGAAAACAAATAAATAAATTTTTTGAGAAATGTTTTAATAAAAATCGGGATATAGCGTTAGATAAAACAAGGTAGTAGACTATTTTTCAATTGATAAGAGGTTGTTAAAATATCCAAATCAAAGAAAAAACCATTTTTCGTGCCGGCTGTTTATTGTCAAAAAAATATATTTAAAGAAATCTTGATTCCGGGAGGTAAAAGGTACTCATTTTCTTACCTCCTATTTTCCATTATTGGTATAATTTCATTTTGTTCCGTTAATGCACAATTTGTTATTGACAGTTCGTATATAAAACGTTTTGAAAAAGAAAATGATGTTGAGGTCTACACCGGTGTGACAAAAACCTCTTTCCGTTTCCGCGAATTAGCCAACGATAATTTTGTCAGTCAGCATAAATTGTTTGCCAATACCAGCGCTTATACTGGTTTTACAATTGATTATAATTGGCTATCAATTGGTTTTTCAAAGAATATTCCCAATACTTCTGTTGCGAAGCAGAGCACTTCTATCAAAGCGGTCAGTCTTCATCTTCGCAAAACCCATGAAAAATTTCTATTCGAAGCGGGCACAGACAAATACCGCGGACTGATACTGCAGGTCAACAGGCGACAACGGGAATATGAGTATTATGATGAGCTAAATTACAGAAGCTACTTTACCCGGATCACCTATATCTTCAATGCAGAAAAATTTTCTTTGAATGCGGCAAGAAATTATTCGCTATTGCAGGCCAAAAGTGCTGGTAGTTTTATGGCGATAGTGTCACCTTTCTTTCAACGTTTTACTTTAAAGGGAGGAGCCAGTGAATACGAAGAACCAGATAGTGTATTTCTCACTGAAATCAGCAAAAAACCGACTTCCGTCAATTTGCTGGTAAGCGGGGGATATACTTACAACTTTGTTTTTAATGATGGTGAATGGAGCATCAATCCCGGGATATTCATGGGGCCGGCAATTCAAAAAAATATAAAACCAAAAGAAGGCCAGTCATTAAAACTTATTGCTAATTATCAGCTGGTGCTGAATGGCGGATATAACGGCCAGCATTTTTATTTTCATGTAAACGCAGTTTATAACAACAACAGTTATCATTTTATGAATTCTAAAATGTCAATTCATAATCGTGGCATAAGTCTTACCTGTGGTTATAGGATGGGGAAATTAAAAAACAAAATATTCGGCGTACTCTAAAGACGGTCACATGATCATTTTGGAATAACAGCGCCCTTCTCAATCCACTCTCTGAATTTTGCGGCAAATTCTGCATGACTAAGCGGTGGTGTGGTTCTGCCCTCACCCGGATTCCATCCGCTATTAATTACCAATTGATCTTCTTCAACATGCTTGAGCATTTGCTGTAATGTTTTACCAGTTTGTTTTGGATCTTTAAGCTGGGCCGCTAGCTGTGCAGGAGTTCTTCCCTGGAATACCATTTTCATATTTGCAGGTGGCAAATGCCAGTTAGGATCACCGGGCGGCATATTTAACCCAGCAACATTTTCTTTTTGATGACAATTGGAACATTTCATGGCATACACACCTTTACCATCTTTACCTCTTGTTACATTTTGAGCATGAATATGACTATCGTCGCCTTGCAGAGGTGCATCACCGGAAGGATGACAATTCATACACCTGGGATGCATAAGAACTTTGTATGCTTCTTTAAAAGCTTCTGCTGATTCCTTTTCCCTGATCTTATCAGCCTGTATTTTTTCTTTATCAACTATGGGGTTAATGATCTTTGCATTTATGGCAGTTGCTTGGATGGGAGGCTGAATAATTTTATTACCACTATTAACCGGGGCTGCAACAGCCGTAACAAATCCAAGTACTAATACAACATATATTGTCTTTTTCATGCTAAATAACCTATTAGCGGTTGTATTTTTCATAATGAAGTTTCTTTAAAGGTTGTCCAAACTTATTTCATTGCTGCAGCTCTGTGAATCGCTTTACGTACGCGCTGATAGGTACCACACCGACAAATATTACCCGACATGCCAAGATCAATATCATTATCTGTTGGGTAAGGTTTTTCTTTAAGCAATACCGCTGCAGCCATCAGTTGTCCGCTCTGGCAATAGCCGCATTGCGGAACATCTTCTTCGATCCATGCTTTTTGCAAACGCTTGCCGATGGCATCCTCAGATAATGCTTCAATAGTTTTTATTTCTTGCCCTGCTGCTCTTGCAACAGGTGTAATACATGAGCGAATGGCGTCGCCATTCAAATGAACGGTGCAGGCGCCGCACTGCGCCATGCCACAACCAAACTTTGTACCTGTAAGTTCAAGCGCATCCCGCAATACCCATAAGATAGGTGTTGAAGGATCTACATCGACATTATAGCTTTTACCGTTTACTTTTAAATTTATCATAGCGAATTTCTTTTACTGTTTTTAATGATTCGATATTACCCTCCGTCAATTTCGTTGTGTACTTCGTGTTTACTTTGTGCACTTTGTGTTAAAAAAAGCATCGGACCACAAAGAACGTAACGAATCACAACGGACACCACGACTTCAAACTCACACATTGGTTAATGTCCCCGTTTAGTCTCATAAAAAAATTATACTTTCCTTTTTAGATCCTCGGGTTGAAGTGGCAAGTTTCTCACCCTTTTTCCTGTCAGCGTAAAGAGTGCATTCATCACGGCGGGTGCAACGGGAGGAACACCCGGCTCTCCAACACCACCCATTTTTTCTTTACTATCCATGATATGCACATCCACCAGGGGCATCTCATTCATGCGAAGCATTTTGTAATCATGAAAATTTCGTTGCTTCACTTTGCCATTCTCAAAACTTATTTCACCATAAAGCGCAGCAGTAAGGCCAAAGACAACACAACCCTCCATTTGTGCTTTGATCGTATCTGGATTTACTACCTGCCCGCAATCAACAGCAACTGTAACCTTATGTACTTTTAAATTATTTTTTGCGATCGAAACTTCAGCTACCATTGCCACCACGCTGCCGAATGATTCATGCACAGCAATCCCTTTTCCTCTTCCCGCCGGCAGCGGGTTTTTCCAACCGGCTTTTGTTGCTACATATTCCAATACTTTTTTCTGACGCGGATGCTTATCCATCAGCATGCGACGATACTCAAACGGATCTTTCCCGGCTGCTTTTGCTAACTCATCAATAAAGCCCTCCACTACAAATGCAGTGTGTGAACTTCCTACCGAACGCCACCAAAGTGTAGGTACTCCGTTTGGCGCCATATTCCATTCCACGTGTTTATTTGGAACATGATAAGGGATCTCAGATGCGCCTTCTACCGCCGTTCCATCTACTCCATTTTGTACCATCATTGCTTCGAGTGGAGTTCCGACTGCAAAGGATTGACAAACGATATTGTGTTCCCAATACAACGGTTTTCCTGCGGCATCAAGTCCTGCACTAATAGTATGATATGCCCTTGGGCGATAATAGCCACCCCGAATATCATCCTCTCTTGTCCATACCACTTTCACCGGCGACTTTATTGCTTTTGATACCTGCACTGCTTCACTTACAAAATGCGCATCCAATACTGCACGACGACCAAAGCCACCACCAAGCAATGTTGTATGAAGTTTGACCTGATTTGGTTTTAATCCTGTAATACCTGCTGCTGTCATTGCATCCACAGTTTGAAACTGTGTACCCACCCATATTTCGCAACTGTCTGCTTTTACATCGGCTACACAATTGAGCGGTTCCATCGGTGCATGGGCCAGGTAGGGCAAGTCATAAACCACATCAAATTTTTTCACCGCTTTATCTTTTGCAGTTGATACATCACCTTCTTTTTTTGCAACAGCACCAGTTTGTTTGGCAAGATCGGCGTATTGTTTTGTTTGTGCTTTTGTATCAAGTGTTGAAAGTGGTCCTTCATCCCAAACCATTTCCAATGCATCACGACCAAGTTTTGCCGGCCAGAAACCATTTGCCACGACTGCAATGCCACGATCGATCTGTACAACTTCTTTTACACCCGGGATTGCCTTTGCTTTATCCCCATTAAAACTTTTTACTTTACCTCCAAATACCGGAGCCCTTGCAATTACTGCCGTTAATACTCCTGGAATTTTTACATCCATTCCGAAAATACCGGAGCCATCGATCTTCTCAGGGGTATCGAGTCTTTTAATAGGCTTACCAATAAGTTTATAATCCTTTGCATCTTTTAATTTCACTTCTTTTGGAGCAGTGATAGTAGCTGCTTTGTCCACTAATTCTCCGTAAGAAATCTTGCGACCAGAAGGACTATGAATCACAAACCCTTTTTCTGTACGTAAAGTAGAAGGATCAACGTTCCATGTTTGCGCTGCGGCAGCTAATAATAAGTAACGGCCGGTAGCGCCGGCATTACGAAAACGATCCCACTCTACCCAGGTGCTGGTGCTTCCACCAGTGCCCTGCATCCCAAATCCCGGATGATTATAAACCGGATCAACAGGAGCTGCTTCAAATTTGACGTTGTTCCAGTCTGCATCCAGTTCATCAGCAATGATCATTGGTAAAGAAGTATAGGCTCCCTGTCCCATTTCCGAGTGATTAACGATAACGGTAATCATATTGTCTTTGCCAATACGGACAAACGCATTGGGAGCAAAATTTTCAGCAGCAGGAACGCCGATATTCCTGACCTGTTTTGCAAAGGCGGGCAAATGAAATCCAATAACAAGACCGCCCCCGATTGCAGCAGTTGTTTGTAGAAATTTGCGTCGGCTGGTAGTATTTTGTTCACTCATAAGTTTTCTCCTTCATTTTTATAATTAGGAATTGTGATCAAACACGGAACCTTTCAAACAACTTGTGAAGACATAGAGCAGGTTCGAAAGGATGATCAAGTGGAAGAATCGTTGAATTGCTGTATAAATTTAAAGACTTTTTATTGTAAAAAGTTCTTTTGTTTAAGTAACGCCAGAAAAATAAACTAAAGAATAATGGATCGTTATCCTTCATGTTGCACACCTTCCTTCACCCGAAATACATGAAGCACATAAGGAAATATTGCATCAATAGTTTCCGCAACGCCTTTTGGGGAACCCGGAAGTGTTATGACCAATGTGTCCTTTACAAATCCTGCAACGCCACGGGATAGCATTGCATAAGGAGTTCGTTGTTGACCATAATTGCGTGCCGCTTCCATGATGCCGGGAATCTCTCTGTCGAGCAATGGAGCAATTGCATCTGGCGTAACATCTCGTGGCGATAAACCCGTGCCTCCCGTGAAAAGAACAATATCATATTCTTCTTTGCTCAGTTGTCTTACTTTTTCCTGGATAGTGGAAAAATCATCTGGAATAATTTCATGATGGGCAACCAATAATTTGAGTTGCTCCAATTTTTCAACAATCGTTTTACCACTTTTATCTTCTCTTACTCCAGCTGCCACTCCATCGGAACAAACAATAACTGCGCAACGAAGATCATTTGATTGCTGCTCTTTAAAATCAGTTTTACCGCCTTTCTTCGTTTCCAATTTAATTGTTGAAATCTCAACACCTTTATCCAGCGGTTTCAGCATATCATAAATAGTCAAAGCGGTAATGGCAGCGCCATGCATGGCCTCCACTTCTACGCCGGTTTTGTAAATGGTATGAACTTCAACAGTGACAATAATATTCAAACCATCCAGCTGATGGGTGATAGCGGCATACTCAACAGGTAAGGGATGACAATCAGGAATAACGTCACTGGTTTTTTTTATAGCAAATAAGCCAGCGGCTCTGGAAAATTCATATACATCACCCTTTGGAACAGTTTTATTTTTCACGGCGTCAATTGTTTCCTGTTTGGAAACAGAAACAATTCCCGTAGCGATTGCTTTGCGGAGACTATTTGATTTATGAGTGATGTTGACCATAATTGTTTGCCCCCAAATCCGCCGGAGGCGGAGGCTTTCCACTCCGAATATCGAAAGAATGTTTTGTTTAAAAATTCTTTCTCTTTTAATAAAAGTATAAGAACTCTATCATTTACATTTTATAACAACATTTCCATTTTTACAGACTCTAAAGCCCCCCTTAGGGGGTCTGGGGGTTTTCTTTCCAATGATATGTTTCATCAGTCAGCAGTTCCTTTCCCCATACCGGCAATTCAGCCTTTAATCTTTCCACGGTTTCTTCGCAGGCATCAATGGCGGCTTTGCGATGGGCTGATGAGGTAAAAACAAATAAACTGATCTCACCGGCTTTTACAATACCCAAACTATGATACACATGCATGCACGTCAGATCATACTTCTTAAAAATATCCTCTCTTATTGTGTACATTCTTTCCAAAGCCATGTCTTCATAAGCCGTGTATTCTATTGAAGTTACTTCCTTACCATCAATTTTATCTGCCCTTACTTGTCCCAAAAAAATACTGTGCCCGCCAATATCAATTTTACTGCTATGCTTTTGAATGCTGTCGGCAATAAATGATGCGGCAATTGGCCCCTGCACAAATATGTTCTTTGGTTTTCTTTCTTTCACCTTTTAATTTTTATTATGTTTTGGCCAGGCGGAACCTCATACTGTTTGTTTCAGTTTCTTCCACTCAACAATTCCTCCACGCAAACTGTAAATTTTTTTCCTGTCTCCAAAAATACCGGATAAAATATTAGCTGCCTGCAAACTTCTTTTTCCTGATTGGCAAAAAGCAATAACAGTATCCGATTTAATCAGTGCAGCGTTATCCGCAAGTTGCGCTAAAGGAATCCTGATATGATTAAATTCATTTACGGCTGGCATTTCATGCAGTTCTCTTACATCTATTACGTCAATATTTCCCTTCGCTACCATACCATTAAAAATATCAGAATCAATTTCTGCTTGCTGTACCGGCGATGCACAAAGCCATTCATAGTCGATTTGTAAGAATTCCTTTTTACTTTTTGGAATCAATGATCTTGTTTCTTTTCTTGCTGATAAATGAAGTGTGTAAACCTGGTTGTTCAACGCATTGTAAGTAAACAATTGACCAGTCAATGGTTCGCCGATCCCGGTAATCAACTTAATTGTTTCATTTGCCATCATTGTTCCAATGATACCAGGCAACACTCCCAACACTCCGGCTTCTGCGCAATTCAATACTTCCCCTTCTCTTGGCGGATCAGGAAATAAATCTCTATAATTAACAGCTTCATTACCCCCCTTTAAGGGCTTGGGGTTGAAAACACTTACCTGTCCCTCAAATTGAGAAATGGCACCATACACCAATGGCTTATTCAACAATACACAAGCATCATTGATCATATATCGTGTAGAAAAGTTATCTGTGCCATCAATAATGATGTCAAAGTCATCAATTAGTGTAAGTGCATTTTGCGTGACCAGTCGTTGATTGTAAGAAATGATCTTTATTTCAGGATTCAGTTGCTGTAAAATATGTGCGGCTCGTTTTGCTTTTGATAGCCCAATATCATTCACTGAGTACAAAACCTGGCGATGAAGATTATTTAAGGCAACTACGTCATCATCAACAATGCCAATTGTACCCACACCCGCTGCAACGAGATATTGCAAAGCAGGACAACCCAAACCACCCGCACCGATCACCAATATCCTTGCTTCTAACAATTTTTGCTGGCCCTCTTCACCAAATTCCGGTAAGATGACCTGGCGATGATAACGCTCATATAAATTTTGATCCTTCATTTTTTTATCCGCCTGAAAAAGGCGGCAGCAAAGCCACCATACTCTTTTTATTCAAAACCGTGTTTTTTGTTACCACCTGTTTGTCTACTGCTATCACATATTTCGTAGTTGCCAACTGAGGGTAGCGTTTATTTAATGAATCTACCAGGCTATCAGTATCTGCAACGTTATCGACAGAAACAGAATCCCCGGCTATATCCGCAAGCCTGCCAAACAAAATAATTTTTACACTCATAAGTGCAACCTTAACCCAAGAGGTTTTAAACCACGGAGACACCAGGCGTCACAGAGTATGCTCTCAGTGTATCTCAATGTTCTTTGTATCTCCGTGGTTATCTTGTTTTGAAACATGATAAAATTAAATCCTTATTAAAAATATACGGACAACAAATTTACTTAGAATTACCTTTGCTCAAAGCAACATTATGGGCAAGGAATATAGCCAGATCAGTGCAGAACACTCGGAATTTATTGAAAAACAAAAGTTATTTTTCGTCTGCACTGCTCCACTGAGTGCTGAGGGTCATATCAATGTTTCACCCAAAGGATTTGATTGTTTTCGAATGCTGTCACCTTCCCGTGTGGGCTATTTGGACATTGTAGGCAGTGGTAATGAGACTTCGGCTCACCTTCAGGAAAATGGCCGCATCACTTTTATGTTCTGTGCTTTTGATGGCTCACCTAAAATCTTAAGACTTTACGGCAGGGGACGAACTGTTTTACCGGTTGACATGGAATGGGCTGAATTAGCTCAACATTTTACTATCCTCCCTGCAACAAGACAGATCATTGTGGCCGATATATCCATGGTAAAATCGTCTTGCGGTTTTGGTGTTCCACTATATGATTACGCCGGCGAAAGAGATCATGCTTTTAAATGGGCGGAAAAGAAAGGCGAAGATGGGCTTGAAGAATACAAAAAAGAAAAAAACAGGGTTAGCATAGATGGGTTGCCGGCCCCGATCGCCAATTTGTTCACTTAACTTTTTCGACTACTATTTTCTGTAATCCTTTTGCATAACGACGACCTGTCATTTCATCTTTTGGAGAGATAAGGGCAATCCTGTTATCCAAAGCCGACGCTGGTTTTCCATCATTTCCATTCAGGATGTAAATTGATTTACCAAGCTCATTATTAAAGATCTCATTCCAGGAAAAAACAACTTTGTAATTATCTGAGGCAATGCAAATAAAACTCACTCAACACTTTAGGGTTCTCGGAATCTATTTCGATTTTACCCAAAATATCTTTTAGTAAAACTCCTTTTACATTTTTTAACGTGCTTCTCCTTTCACCAAGATGATTTATAATGACAATGCTATCGATTGAATAAGATTTGTAGGAGGAAAGGTCAGCTAATGCAACCGTCATTTCTTTTTTTACTTTCCCTTCTATAGTGAAATTCTCAGTTGTTGGAATTGGCTTTTGTCCAAATGCAAACAAACTGGTAGTTATAAAACCTAACAGCAAGAAAGATTTCATAAAGCCTAATTTAAGCGTTTGTGAATAATAATTTGTATGCTGCCACGATCAACACTACTGCCAATAGATATTTTAGAAAATTCTGTTTGAGTCTTAATGAACCAAAGTATGCTCCGCAGAGTCCTCCTACAAAAGCCACTGCGACATAGGCATACATATCGGGACTGAAATTTATACCATTCTTAAATTGCCCCGCCAATCCGGCTAATGAATTAACAAATATAAACAAGGCGCTGATGGCAGCCGTTTGCTTCATGTCTGACCATTTCAATAATAAAAGAACAGGGGACAAAATAATTCCGCCGCCGATACCAATAAGACCGGAAAGAAACCCGATAGCTGCACCAATGACCAATGATAAAATAAAATTTGATTTTCTTAACTCGTCAACCCTGATGTTTGCAAAAAATAAGAATCTGACAATTGGTATTATTAATAATATGCCAAGGATTTTTTTGTAAATATTATCATCCACTGTTACTAAGCCGCCGACAAAGGCCATCGGCACCGATGTGATCGCGAATGGTAAAAATAGTTTCCAGTTGAAATGTCTGCCCCGGTAGAATTGAATAAATGATGTCAGCGATACAAAAAGATTCAGCAATAATGCAGTCGGCTTCATAACATCAGGTGTAATGCTGAAAATGGCCATTAGCGCCAAATAACCGCTCGCGCCGCCATGGCCAACAGATGCATATAAAAAAGCTACAAGGAATAACAGTATATAAAAAAGAATAAGACTCTCCACCCTTTATTATTGTGGCAATAAATATACATCAACCAATTCACCTTCGTTTAATGAGGTTATATCTTCGTCTATTTGTATAAGACAGTTGGCTTTTGCAAAAGAGCTGAGACGATAGGATTCCTGTGCATCGAGTGGCATCGCTATTTTACCATTATAAAAACCTTTGAGAAAATGGGTAAGACCGGTATTTTTTTGAAATGTTTTTGCCAACGGAGCTTTTATAGTATGCAAATCATTTCTTCGCTTTGATAATTTCCCCAATGCAGGAATTACGTATTGATAAAAACAAGTGAGCACTGATGAGGGATTGCCGGGTAATCCAAAAACTAACTTGCTGTCCTTTCTACCAAAATACAATGGCTTGCCCGGCCGCTGCTTTATTTTATGAA
Organism: Chitinophagaceae bacterium; assembly: GCA_025923075.1. Taxonomy (GTDB): domain Bacteria; phylum Bacteroidota; class Bacteroidia; order Chitinophagales; family Chitinophagaceae; genus VBAS01. The sequence goes on along the minus strand of JAICGN010000016.1, from coordinate 12,139 downwards.
ATAATTTTTTAACGCCACATTCACTTGCAGCTTGTAATACAAAATCATAATCGCCAACGCTGATACCACCGGTTAACAAAACAACATCACTTTGGTTCAATGCTTTTTTCAATGTATCAATCACTATTTCGGGCTTATCTGTTGCATATAAGAGTTGAATGTTCTCAATACGCAATTGACGTAAAACTGCCGTCAATGCAAAAGAATTCGATTCATACACCTGTCCATGCTTGAGTGGTTTGCCCGGCTGCTGTAATTCATTGCCAGTGATAATAATGCTTACCGAAGGATTGGGATAGGCTTTTACTTTTGTTATACCAATGCCGGCTAAAAAACCAATTGCAGCGGGTGATAAGATATTGTCTTTTTCCAGCGCCAATACTCCTGCTTTTATTTCAGAACCTTTTGGTCGAACACTATTTCCCTCTTTTAAACCCTCATCTTCAATTTTCAATTCTCCATTTTCCACTTGCACTTTTTCCTGCATGATTACTGTATCGGCACCGGCTGGAACTGCAGCGCCCGTAAAAATGCGGACAGCATTTTCAGGCGCAAGTTCAAAAGTCTGATTACTCCCTGCGGCAACTTCTCCTGTTATTTTTAGTCTTTTATTTTGCTTCCATCCTTCAAAAGAAAATGCATAACCATCCATTGATGATTGCGGAAAAGCAGGAATATCTGTTGTGGCATAAATATCGTCTGCTAGCATTAACCCTCCCGACTCGTGTAACAATAAGGACACAGCTTGTAAAGAAGAAACACTCTCACTAATTATTTTTTTTGCCTCAGAAACAGAAATCATTTCATGAAAGTTTATTCAACCTAGGTTCCCCTTTAGGGGACAGGGGTTTGGTTTTTTCAATCTCAGTCCTCCCTTTAGGGGGACAGGGGGGTTTTATCCTCCAATCGTTATCATGCTTCTGTTGTGAATGTCTTCGGGATGTAGATGTTCAAAATCTGTATTGAATTGCCCGCCGAGCTCCTTTGCCTTACTCCGGATATTCTGATGGATTAATGGAACAATATCTTCTCCTCTTCGCAAAGCCGATAACAAGTCGGTTTCTTTTTCCGCAAACAAACAATTCTTCAGTTTTCCATCAGCCGTCAACCGCATCCGGTTACAATCACCACAAAAGTTGGCGCTCATCGTGCTGATAATTGCAAATGTCCCCTGATGACCGGGGACCATATATCCTTTTGATGTATCATGTTTTTCATCCTGCAATCTTGTTACTTCATATTTTTCCCTGATCACGTCCAGCATCTGCTGCATGGTAAATACCTTGTTGCTTGTCCACCGGTTACCGGTGAAAGGCATAAACTCGATAAAGCGAACATGAACGGGTTGATGTTTTGTCCATTCGACAAAGTCAATCAGCTCACCATCGTTAAGCCCCTTCATCACTACCATATTCACTTTCACATGGAAACTTCTTTTTAACAAAAGCTGGATATTCTCATAGACTTTTTCAAACTGGTTTCTCCTGGTGATCAACTGAAATTTTTCCGGTTGCAGTGTATCTAGACTAATATTGAGAGAGTGAACTCCGGATTCATCAAGTATATCAACAAATTCATGAAGTCTTGAACCATTCGTAGTGATCGTTAATTTAACCGGCAGCTTTGACAATGACCTGATGATCTCGCCTGCATCTTTTCTTACCAATGGCTCACCACCGGTAAGCCTGATTTTATTTACCCCGAGACCGACGAAGATCTTTGATAAGGTTTCAATCTCATCCTTCTGCATCAACTTTGAGACCGGGGTAAATTCATACTCCTCTTCGGGCATACAGTAAAAGCAACGCAGGTTGCAATTATCCGTGAGTGAGATCCGGAGGTAGTTATGCACTCTATTGAATTTATCAACGATCATTCCGAGGGTTTGGGCGAATGACAAATTTATTGATTCTTACGCAGCCTACCTCAATTTAATAAATGGAAACCACGGAGTCACCAAGAACACCGGTTTTCACAGAGTTTTCTCCGTGTTCCCCTGTGTATGCTGTGTCCCTGTAGTTAAAAAGCAAATCGAAAGGCTCGTTAAAAAAACAAAACTCTTGTCGTAAAAGATTTTTCTATACCTTAAGGTAGAATTCCCGCAGGGCACTCGATATAACCCGCGGGTTCTTTTTCTTCGCTTTCAATCAGATCGGTATGGAACTTAAAGGCAGGCACACAGTAAAAGCAAATCCCGCAACACTATGGACAATGTTGATGGATACCGATACTCTTTCGAAGATAGTTCCCGGCATTTCAAGGTTGGAAAAAACGGGAGATAATTCATACAAATCAGTTCTGGAAATAAAAATGGGACCGGTAAGTGGCTCTTTTACAGGTAATCTTGAAATGGAGGACATAGAAGAACAAAAAGGATTTACGCTTAAAGTTCAACAAAATAGCAGTATTGGAAATGCAAATGCCGCAATCAAAATTGAATTGGTCCCCGTTAATGCAGATGAAACTGAAGTAGCTTTTGACGGTGGTGCTAAAGTAACAGGATTATTAGCGTCAATGGGGCAACGAATATTAGGCAGCGTAGCCAATATGCTTACCAAACAATTTTTTGCAAACCTGGAAAGGGAATTACAAACCCGAGTCTCCGCCTGAGGCGGAGAACTTAGATTGATCTTTCGTTATTTGGTAGGATAAGATATAAAGTCGAAGGCTTAATTACTAAAGTCGTTAAACAATATTAAAGCCCGACCTCCCTCTCCTGCAGGAGACGAGACGGGGAGAAGAGGCCTGATGCTATGAAAACGGGACCTTGAAAGGAGCGTCGCAAGAGACGATGCTATGAAAAACCAACGCTGGCACTCAAAAAATATTTCTGCTAAAAATAAAACTCAATTCCATGAGCATTAAAATCACCGTAACGGTTAATGGTGTTAAACACACCGATAAAGTGGAACCGCGATTATTGCTGGTGCATTACCTGCGTGATGTGTTGCGACTGACGGGCACACATGTGGGCTGCGATACAAGTGGTTGCGGCGCCTGTACGATTCTTGTAAATGGTAAAGCAACAAAGAGTTGCACCATGCTGGCTGTACAGGCCGACAAAGCCAAGGTCACAACCATCGAAGGGATTGCTTCAAATGGTGAGCTGCATCCATTACAGGAAGGATTTAATCAGTGTCATGGATTGCAATGCGGTTTTTGTACACCGGGAATAATCATGACCGCTTGCGATCTGCTGAAGAATAATAAAAAGCCAAGTGAAGAAGAAATCCGTGTGGCACTGGAAGGAAACTTTTGCCGCTGCACCGGTTATGAGAATATTGTAAAATCTATTCAGTACGCTGCTGATAAAATGTCTGCACCAAAAGCACGTAAGACAAAAAAGGAGGCTACCGTATGAGTACAAATAATGGTAACGGGACGGCTGCAACCGGCGGCCCGATCGGGAAATCGGTTAAACGGGTTGAAGATAAAAGATTCACAATGGGACATGGCAAATTCACAGATGATATTGTGCTGCCTGGTCAAACTTATGCTGCGTTTGTTCGCAGCCAGTATGCTCATGCAAAAATTCTGAGTGTTGATACCAGTGCCGCCAAAGCAATGCCCGGAGTAGTTGCAATTTATACCGGTGCCGATGTGGCAGCCGTAAATGGAGTGCCATGTGGCTGGCAGGTGAATTTTAAGAATGGTAATGCGATGAAAGAGCCAAAGCATCCATTGCTTGTTGCCGATAAAACAAGACATGTTGGTGATGCAATAGCAATCGTCATTGCGGAGTCAATAGAAGAAGCATTTGATGCGGCACAAACAGTCAATGTGGAGTATGAAGAGTTGCCGTGCGTTGTTGATGCATTTAAAGCAACACAACCCGGCGCGCCGCTGGTACATGATGATGTGCCAAATAATATTTGTTATGACTGGGCGTTGGGCAACCCGATCGAAGAAGTAAATGCAGCAATGAGTAGCGCGGCGCATGTAACAACCCTGGAATTTATAAACCAACGTTTGGTTCCGAATGCTATTGAACCGCGCTGTTATAACAGTTCTTATGACGCTATCAATGATAAATACACGTTATACACCAGCACCCAGAATCCGCATGTGATCCGTTTGCTGATGTGTGCCTTTGTATTAGGCATTCCTGAACATAAGGTAAGAGTGATAAGTTATGATGTAGGCGGTGGTTTTGGAAGTAAGATATTTCACTATACCGAAGAAGCATTGCTTACCTGGTGTACAAAACAGCTTGGACGTCCAGTAAAATGGACCGCAGAGAGAAAGGAAAGTTTTGTACTTGATGCACATGGTCGTGATCATATAACAAAAGCCGAGATGGGTTTTGATAGTGGCGGAAAGATCGTTGCATTGCGTGTAAAGACGTATGCAAATCTCGGCGCTTATCTTTCCACTTTCGGGAGTTGTGTTCCCACCTACCTGCATGGAACATTAATGCAGGGATTATATACGACCCCAAAAATAAATATCGATGTTACAGCCGTGTTCACGCATACGACCGCAGTTGATGCATATCGTGGCGCCGGAAGACCGGAAGCAACCTATTTGCTGGAGCGCTTGATGGATCTTGCTGCACATGAAATGAAAATTGATCCTGCAGAATTACGTTTTAGAAATTTCATCCCGCCGTTTGATGGGGTCAATCAACCGGGTTATCAAACACAAGTTGCGTTACAATACGATAGTGGAAACTATCATGCTGCATTAGAGAAAGGGCTGGAGATGCTTGGCTATGAAGATTTCCGTAAAGCGCAGAAAGAATCTGCAAATAATGGTAAGCTGCTCGGTGTTGGTTTCTCTACCTATATAGAGGCATGTGGTATTGCGCCATCAGCAGTAGTTGGTTCGCTTGGTGCCCGCGCGGGTTTATTTGAATTTGGACAGATCCGGGTACAACCCACCGGTAAGGTGACTGTATATACAGGTGCACATTCACACGGGCAGGGACATGAAACCACATTTGCACAGGTAGTCGCCGATAAACTTGGTATCAGCATGGATGATGTTGAGATCGTGCATGGCGACACAGAAAAGATCGGGTTTGGAATGGGGACTTATGGTTCGCGGAGCATTGCAGTTGGCGGCACGGCAATTGTAAAGAGTATTGAAAAAGTAATTGAAAAAGGAAAGAAAATCGCCGCACATCTGCTTGAAGCAAGCGCTGATGATATTGACTTTGCAAATGGTAATTTCACCGTAAAGGGAACAGATAAGTCAATTGCTTTTGGCAATGTTGCACTCACGGCGTATGTACCCCACAACTATCCAAAAGATCTTGAACCCGGACTTGACTTCAGTAGTTTTTATGATCCGGCAAACTTTACCTATCCGTTCGGTTGCCATATTGCAGTGGTTGAAGTGGATAAAGAAACCGGTAAAGTGGCATTGAAACGCTTTATTGCGGTCGATGATTTTGGCAATATCATTAATCCGATGATAGTGGAAGGACAGGTACATGGTGGCGTAGCGCAAGGTGTTGGCCAGGCGCTTTTCGAAGGTGCAGAGTACAATGAACATGGTCAGCTCGTCAATGCCTCTTATATGGATTATTGCATGCCACGTGCCGATGATTTTCCAATATTTGAAACGGCAACGCAGGTCACACCATGTCCGCATAATCCACTTGGCGTGAAAGGCGCGGGAGAAGCAGGAGCGATTGGTTCAACGCCTGCAGTAGTCAATGCGGTAATTGATGCACTGTGGAGTGGTGGTCATGAAGTAAAAGATATCCGCATGCCATTGACATCGGAAAGAGTGTGGAGGGCTATGCAAAACTAAACCCCCAAACCCCCTAAAGGGGGCTTTTGGAAAGTTCTTTGTTTGTCGAATTAAACCAATGAATGAAAAATTATTTTTTATCCAAGCTATAGTTTTTCATAGCATCGTCCCTTGCGTCGCAATCCATTCATCTGCTATGCCAATGGCATCAATGGAAATTGCGTCCAATTTATTTGTTCCTGTTATGATAGGAACGTGACTGCTCAACTCCCCTTTAGGGGATGGGGGCTAAAATTATCAAATTATGATACCAGCAGCTTTCGATTATCAAAAACCAAAAACCGTTGATGAAGCCATTGCAGCTTTATCCGGCAGTAACAGTAAAATATTAGCCGGTGGCCATAGCTTATTGCCCGCTATGAAACTCCGTTTGAGCCAGCCATCAAAACTTGTAGATATCAATGGTATTTCTGCATTGAAAGGAATAAAAGAAGAAGATGGTGAAATTGTGATTGGCGCCGCTTCAACGCACGCTGACATTGCGGGTGATAGAATCATCAAAAGCAAACTTGCTTTTTTCTCGGAAGGAGCATTACTGATCGGCGATGTCCAGGTTCGCAATCACGGAACGATCGGCGGAAGCCTGGCACATGCTGATCCTGCCAGTGATTGGCCTGCATTGGTTCTTGCGGCAGATGGGGCTATCGAAGTACAAGGGAAGAACGGCAAACGAAGAATAAAAGCGACTGATTTTTTTACTGGCTTATTCTCAACAGCATTACAGGAAAATGAGATCATCATTGCCGTCAGGGTTCCCGTCCCACCGGAGGGAACAAAAGCAACTTATCAAAAATTATCGCATCCCGCATCAAGGTTTGCGATTGTTGGTTGTGCAGTAGTACGTTTTGCGGATGGTAAAACCAATATTGCCTTTACAGGCGTTGCTGATCATGCGTTTCGCGCCAGCAATACCGAAACGGCTGTATCAGGAAAAGCGATTAATGAAGATGTTATTGCCACAGCTACAAACACGGCCGTGCAGGGTGTGATCTTTTTAAGCGATCATCATGCGTCAGCAGAGTATCGCAAACACCTGACAAAAGTGTATTTGAAGAAAGCGCTGCAGGTGATTACTTAATAAAAAATTGTTTTTAGAAACAAGGCGGTAGTAATGCCGCCTTCTTTGTTTCAACAGGACGGGCTAAACCCCTTTTGAATAAAGACAGAATAATTTGCCCGGCGTTATGATTTGCCCCCGCCTTATGATTTGCCCCGGCCTTATGATTTGCCCCGGCCTTCAGGCCGGGGGCACATGAAGTATAAAAAAATATTCGGGGCTTTAGCCTCTCATAAATAATTTTATATTATAGCGGAATTGAAAGACATAAAAAGAATGTTGCATGAGCAAGGCTACATCACTGATGACAGCGTAGCCATGTCTGCATTTCTCTCACTGCAACTGAATAAACCTTTATTAATAGAGGGTCCCGCCGGGGTCGGAAAAACCGAAATAGCAAAAGTGATGGCGAATGCTTTGCAAACAGATTTGATCCGCCTGCAATGTTATGAAGGTCTTGATGCTACCCATGCTTTGTATGAATGGAATTACCAGAAACAGTTACTTCACTTAAAAATGGTGGAGCATAATCAGCAGGCGGCTGAAGAAAAAGAAAAAACGATTTTTGGCGATAGTTTTTTAATGAAGCGGCCTTTGCTCCAGGCAATAACCCATCATAAAAAACCTGTATTGCTTATTGATGAAATAGACCGGAGTGATGAAGAGTTTGAAAGTTTTTTACTGGAAGTACTTAGTGACTGGCAAATAACCATCCCTGAAATTGGTACGATAAAAGCAACTCATATCCCACAGGTAATTCTCACCAGCAACCGGACCAGGGAATTGAGTGAGGCATTAAGAAGACGTTGCCTGTATTTATATATCGATTATCCTGATTTTGAAAAAGAATGGATGATCGTTAAAAATAAAGTGCCCGGTATTGATAAAAAATTGGCCGAACAAATAACAGGGTTTATGCAACAACTACGAATTATTAAACTGGAAAAGACGCCGGGGATCGCTGAAACACTTGACTGGGCTGCCGCGTTAACGGCTTTACATGTCGATCACCTTGATAAAAATATTATCGAACAAACCCTGGGAGTTGTTTTAAAAGACTGGAGAGATACAAGACAAGTGCAAATGTCACTAAGTGAATTAATGGAAAAGACGGGTGTGAAGGCCAAGCTTTGACAACCAATGATCACAAGACAAACATCCTTATCAAAAAACATTGTACAGTTTTGTCGTTTTCTACGGCAAAAAGGGTTTGGCGTAACGATAGAAGAAGAAACCTTGTCGTTACAGGCTTTACAATACATCGATTATAATGATCATGAGATTTTTTTTCAAACATTAAGAGCCACTCTCTGCCATAGTAAATCCCAATTAGATGAGTTTGATAATTTATTTCATGAATACTGGAAAGACCTGGACAAAGCTGTGGATGCAAAAACAAAAGAAGACCCAAAACCAAAAACAGCTTTCCGGCAACAAGCTTCTTACAAAGCAATAAGCAAATGGCTGCATGGCAACGGCAATAAAGAAACGGAAGAAACTGCGACATACAGCATACAGGAAACGCTGTTGCGAAAAGATTTTTCAACCGTTCCCGAAGATGAAGTAGATGAATTAATGCAAACGATAAAATCAATTGCAAAAAGATTAGCGGCGAAAACAAACAGGCGATATGAATTCTCTTATAAAACAGATATGCCGGATCTGAGAAAAACCTTGCGCAAAAACCTGCGACGCGGCGGAGAGTTATTAGATATTGTGCATCGAAGACCCAAACGCAACCGGATTAAACTGGTGTTGCTTTGTGACGTCAGCCGCTCAATGGAATTGTATTCTGCATTCTTAATTCAATTCATGTATGCGTTTCAGCAGGTGTACAGAAGAATGGAAACTTTTGTATTCAGCACATTCTTAAAACGAATAACATCTTTGTTGAAGCAGAGGAATTTCCAGGAAGCGATGCAATTACTAAGTAAAGAAAACAATGGCTGGAGCGGCGGTACAAGGATCGGCGAATCATTAAATGCCTTTGTAAATGAGTACGGAAAAAAATTAATTGATTCTAAAACAATCGTCATCATCCTGAGCGATGGATGGGATACCGGCAATATTGACCTCATCAAAAACAATATGGAGTTTATTCATGCAAAGTCAAAAAAACTCATCTGGTTAAATCCGCTTGCAGGATTTGAAGATTATAAACCACATGTTTCAGCTATGAAAGCTGCACTTCCTTTTATTGATGTATTTGCGTCTGTCCATAATGTCGAAAGTTTGAAAAAGCTGGGGCGATGGTTATGACTTTTTCAACGCTTCAAAATCGTCTTCGGTATCAATATCAATCTTGCCTTCAGGAAATAATATCATCGCCACATCATGGATATTTTGCTCGATGATATTTCTTGCACCGACATCCCCGTTTAACCTGGCCAGGTCACGAAAGTATTTTTTATGAAACAGTGCAGGTGGCCCGATCGATTCGCCGTAGTTGCACGTAACAATTTGCTTTGTTGTTTTTTGCTGTTTAGTTATCAATTCATTTAATACGGATGAAGAAATATGAGGTTGATCACAAACCATAAAGATCACTGCATCGATATAGGGTTTAATTTTCAACAGCGTATCCAAACCCAGGCGAACAGAAGACGCCATTCCTTCTTTCCAATTTTCATTTATTACTACACGAACTTCTTCTTTATCGATTTCGCCTTCAAACAGATCAGCATTTTTACCAAGGATAACGACGACTGCATCCGCCTTTGCGTTGATTGCTTCATTCACTGCATGATTTAGCAAAGTCTTTCCATTATACTGCAGCAACTGCTTCGGCCTTCCCATGCGGGTGGATGCGCCCCCTGCCAGAATAACTATACCACAACTATTCACTATATAATCCGCAGATAACAACTTAATTTATGATTTAGGAGATAGTTTCACTTCTTCAATTATAGTGGCTGAACGTGGATGTATCACTTCTTTGAGTGTTCGTAATGATTGAACATCCTTTCCGGCAAACAATGCCCTTATTTCTGATAAAATAGATAATGCAATTTCCTCAGAAGTTTCGGCGCCGATGTCCAACCCAACGGGACTATGAAGAACGGAAAGCTGTTGATCTGTAAAATTCAAGCCCTCCTCTCTTAATTCATTCAGCATTCTTTCTCTTTTTTTCTTTGGGCCCAGCATGCCAATGTAGGCTACATTTTTCTGTAGCAATTGACGCAACATGGCCATATCATAATTATAATTATGCGTCATCAGCAGGAAAACTGTTTGTTCATCAATATCTATTTGGTCCAGCGCTTGTTCGGGTTTTGCAACCAATACCTGGCAGGCACTCACAAATCGTTCCTTCTTTGCATAATTAGCTCTGCCATCTACCACTGTTGCTTCCCATCCCAGGATGTCTGCCATATCAACAACAGGCATCACATCATTACCTGCACCGATAATGATAACTGCAACCGGCGGTTTTATCACCTCGATGAAAGCGGTGAGATTGTGATTATCTGAAATATAATTTTTAAAAGAAGTAGTTTGATTTATCAACGCGTCGTTTGCATCAGCAAGCAAAACATCCTTCAAAACGGGTGTATGATCAATGAGGCTCCCATCTTCCTTCACCAACAAACAAGTTCCATATTGTGGGTCCTTTCTATCCTGGAGCGAAAACAATGTTATTAAAACACCTTTCTGTCTTTTCTCGTTTACCGCTTTTAAATATTGAATTGGATTATTAGGATTGGCAATATCTATCGGTTCTATCAGCACCTGGATGATTCCATTGCATCCCAGCCCTACTCCAAACTTGGCATCGTCATCGTCCATTGTGTCATAAGTCACCAGCCTTGATCTTTTTTCAGTCATCACCAGCAACGCTTTTCTTAAAGCATCTCCTTCCAAGCATCCACCACTGATAGCGCCGGTCAGTTGACCATCATCCTCGATCAGCATTCGGGCTCCCGGCCTGCGATAGGATGAGCCTTCAACATGGACAACAGTCGCCAGAGCGGTTTGTTTTCCAATGTTCTGTGCTTCGTCAAATGCCCTTAATATATCGCGGATCTCTTTCATACCCCCTGTCCCCCTAAAGGGGGAACTTAGATTGAATATTTACTTTTTAAACAAGTTATTTATTATTGAAAAAATTAAACCGATCTCAAAGATAAAACTTTTCGCTCCTTGGCCCCCTCTCCTCTAACGGGGAACTTAGGTCTAAATTTTCCATTGCTGATTTGAAATCATATTACCCTGAAAGTAGATGCTCATAAACTGAAATCAGAATGTTACTCCCCTTCGGGAAGGGGCTTTAGTAGCCCCTGTCTCCGCCGCGGCGGAGGAACTTAGATTTGAATATCTAATTTTTTAAAACCCAAATTTTAAATTGATAATATCAATGATTTCTCAAGAAATAAAAACTCAAATACAATTCTTTTTCTCCCCTTCCCTTCGGGAAGGGGCTTTAGCAGAGTCATTTATTTTTTATAAATGGCACGTGGGGATGGGCTTTTTCCCCTGGCCCCAGGCCCCCATTGGGAAAATCCAGATTTGAATTTTCAATTGCTGAGTTGAAATTAATTTTTCTCTATAGTATAGATTCTCGTAAACCCTAATCAGAATGTTACTCCCCCTTCCCTTTGGGAAGGGGCTTTAGCAGAGTGATCGCTTATTTGAAATTGTTTATGGGGATGGGCTGCGTCATTAATTATTTATAAATGGTTTGGGGGGATGGGCCCTTAATTCGTACCTTAATAGCCTCTTTTATCAAACTACTTCTTATGGCATCTTACAATCTTTCTATTAACGGAAAAACATATAAAGTCGAAGCGGATCCCAAAATGCCTTTGCTTTGGGTGATTCGTGATCTCGCAGGTTTGCACGGAACAAAGTATGGTTGTGGCATGGCGCAATGCGGTTCATGCACGGTTCACCTGGATGGGAATCCGGTTCGTTCGTGTACATTGCCAGTTGCAGCCGCAGCGAAACAAAAAATCACAACGATAGAAGGCCTTTCAGATGATAACACACATGCTGTTCAAAAAGCGTGGTTGGCTGAGCAAGTCCCTCAATGCGGTTATTGTCAAAGCGGACAAATAATGGCAGCAGCAGCGTTATTGAAGAAAAATCCCAATCCTACTGACCAGGATATTGATACGGCAATGGTCGGACATATTTGTCGCTGCGGCACTTACCCACGCATTCGCAAGGCAATCAAGACTGCCGCACAAATTATGGCCAAAGCTTCTAACTAATTTTAAATTGAATTCACATGCAAACCACAGATAAAAATTTATCACGCAGAAATTTTATCCGCATTAGCGGCATGACTGGCGCTGCATTAACAATAGGTTATGCAATGCCATCATT
>JAICGN010000015.1 GCA_025923075.1 Chitinophagaceae bacterium | reverse complement strand
TTGATGACCAGAATATCGGGCTGCACGCCACTCATTTCCATATCTTTTCCGTCAAGTGTATAACAACCCCATGCGGGCATCCGAACATTTGAGCCATCAACCAGGCCGATTCCACTTGTAAAGATTATCCAGCGATAAGTCTCATTGCCAATGATCTTTCCAAGTTTTAATGCTTTAAATCCTTGTGAAGTCATTTCTGCATCACTCAATGATTGCTCATTGATCAATAGAACGATCGGCTTATCAGCAGGAGAAAAGTTTGATTGAGGTGTTAACTGCCCTTCACGGTATTTCCATTGCAGATAACTGCGCTGGCTCAAGAACTTCAAGACTTCATCGTGCACATTACCGCCGGTGTTGTAACGCAGATCAAATATCAATGCCTCTTTGTTATTCAACTCACGCGTCATATCGATGATGAACTGGTCAAGTTCAAACTGTCCCATATTCTTCATATAGCCATAAGCAATTCTCCCCTTTCCCTTTTCATCAACGCGTTTTTGGTTAGCATCAACCCATTCATCATAAAGATTATTAAATAAAGTAGCCTGGGGATGAATTTTTACATTCACCATCTGCCCTCCGCGGTTAAAACTCAATCTCAACTCCCTGTCTCTTGAAGGAAGAGTGAAATAATAATTTCTATCCATTTTTTTATCTACTGCATCATCATTCACTTTCACCAAAACATCGCCGGGCCTGATATCAATTGATTTTCTATCGGCAACTGAACGTCTTGCTATATATTTTACTTTATAGGGATCATCATTTTCAAAAATGATCCCGGTTTCCATAGTTTGGTTTTGCAATGCAATCGTTTCATCCGCCCCAAATGTTCCGAAGCCCTGGTGTGAAGAATTCAATTCACCAAGCAGGTCATTCAGCATTGTTCTCAAGTCAGCCCGGTTATTTAGATGAGGTAAGAATTGTTTGTAGTAATCCCTTGTTTTTTTCCAATCCAGGCCATGAAACTTATCATCATAATAACCTTCTTCCATTTGAGCCCATGTTTCATAAAACATCTGATTGAATTCTTCCGAAAGATTTCTTCTGAAAGTATAACTAATGCTGATCGGATCAACCTTATTCTGCTCGAGGTTCAATTTGTTAATGTTCCCATTAAATAATACATAAAACTTATCATTGACTTCAATCGTACTGAAACTTCCTACATTATCGGTTCCTGCAATTTTTTCAGTCTTATTCTGTTCAAAAGGTTCTATTACGGTTTTCCAGATCGCAGTTCTCCCCTCCCCATGATTACTTCTATATATAACCGTGGTCTTATCCCCTTTTTGAAAAACAACCTCCATGAATTGCGCTCCAATTGAAGGACTGATTTGTTCAAATCGTTCTAGTATCAAATCGGTATCTATTACAATTGATTTTATTGAATCAGTATTAGTAGTTTTTTTTGTTGTATCCTTTTTTTCCTCTTTGAAAAGTTCGTTGTATTTATCTATCCGGTAGGGTTCGTCCAGTTTTTCGAGCGATACCCTGTAAACTCTTGAATTAGGGATTCCAAAAGGATAAGAAGGTTTTAAGCGTTGTGATGTGAAATAAATATATTTCCCATCGCCTGACCATACAGGCCAAATCTCAGTTACGTCCGTATTTGTGAGATTGATTGTTTTATTCTCTCTAATATGATGAACAAAAATATCCTGCTCGAAATTGCGAACAGCATTAAACAAAACATATTCATCATTAGGTGAAAAACCCGGGTCACTGTTTTGAAACGCCCAGAATTCATCCCTTACAATTGTTTTACTCTGCATAGTTTTTAAGTCCATCAGCCGTAATTCATCGCGGCCACACAAATAAACAGCTTGCGTTCTTTTTCTATTTAATGTGACCCTTCGATTATTTTTTTTATCATTTGTATGTTGCTTAACCCCACGACTGCTATCAGCTCTTACAGTAAACCAATTGTAGTAGCCATCAGCAGTTGTTTGATTAAATAATAAAGTTTTATTGTCACTCATCCATTTTACTTCGCCCACTCTGTCTGCGTTACCACGATTCACCTGCTGAATGAATTTTCCCTCCACGTCACTTACAAACAATTCGCCCCGGGAAACAAAAGCCAATTTCTTTCCATCCGGTGACACATCGTAATCAGAGATATTTCCCTTCACTTCAAAATCTTTTTCCTTCGGTAAAACATTATTGCGGATGATGGAAACATTCAGTTTGCTTTCCTTAGCGGACTTTACATCATATATCCAGAGCTGGTAATCTTTTTCAAAAACAATTTTTCCGCCATTGGCATTTACAATAGGCGTTTTTATAGATGAAGAAAACTTTGTCAGGGCGATCTTTTTTCCATTATCAATTGTATAAAGATTGTATTCCCCGTTTGCTTCATCTGAAATAAAATAGATATTTCCATTTTTATCGATCGTTGCAGCGAAATCCTTTCCTTCCCAGTTCGTGTATTTTTTATGCTGTTTTGTCTTTAGATTATAAGATTGAATATCGGGATTGAAAGGGCCTTTATACCGCTTACGTTGAACCTGGTTAATGCTTTCCCATGAATCACTGAAATATATTTCACCGGATACCGGATGTTCAACAAGGGTATGATCATATTGAAAAAAATTATCACCGAAAACCCGTTGTGGTGTGCCGCCATCTGCACTTACTTTAAAACCCGCAAAGCGATTAAACCGGTTACTGTTAAAATAAACTGTCTTTGAATCCCAACCCCAGCTCGTTACCTCATCAATCCCGCTATGATAGGTTATTTGCTTAACCTCACCTCCACTTGCAGGGATAACATACACGTCAGGGTTGCCATATTGATTTCCTGTAAACGCGATCCATTTCCCATCCGGCGAAACACGAGATGAAGTTTCATAACCCTGCATAGCCGTCAGGCGGGTTGCATTGCCATCATTCACATTAGCTTTCCACAGATCTCCTTCAAAAGAAAATATTACAGTTTGCCCATCGGGAGTGAGACAAGGGTTTGATAAAAAGTAGCTGTTGGTTTGTGAACACAAGAGAATAGCGGTAAAACACAGTACGAATGATAAAGAAAGACGTTTCATTGATGAAAATTTAGTGGCGAAAACTACGAAACAATATCATTTCAGCAATGCCATTTATATATTTTAATGATCAACTAAACTCCGAAGGAGTTTACTATTTATAGAAAGAAATCAATATAAGAAATTCAACTCCTATAGGAGTTGAACATCGTTAACCATATTTCTATAGATATTTGTCTCCTCGGAGATAAGTGATCAGACAACCACGTTAATCATTTTATTCTTTACATAAATGATCTTCTTCGGTCGCTTTCCTTCGAGCCATTTCATTACAATGGCATCTTTCAATACAATTTCTTCCACTTGTTGTTGGGAAGCATCAAGGGCAAGCGTGAGTTCAGTTCTTGTTTTGCCATTGATAGCAACCGGGTATGCTTTGGAAGTTTCTTTTAAATATTTCTCGTTCCATTTCGGGAATGGTGCATTAAGAATAGTCCCACTGTTGCCCAATAGGCTCCATAATTCTTCGCTTACATGCGGCGCATAAGGAGCCAATAAAATAAGCAACTGTTCCAGCACTTCCTTTTTATGACATTTCAGATCGGTGAGTTCGTTTACGCAGATCATAAAGCTGCTGACGCCTGTATTGAAACTGAAACGTTCTGTATCTTCTTCTATCTTTTTAATTGCTTTATGCAACACTTTCAGCTCGGCATCCGTTGCGGCCTCTCCCCCCGCCCTCTCCAAAGAAGAGGGAGCCAACGTCGTCCACACTGGTCCTTTTAGCTCATCAAAAAACAAACGCCAAAGTTTTTTCAGGAAACGATGAACTCCTTCAATGCCTTTTGTGTCCCAGGGTTTGCTCATTTCCAATGGGCCCAAGAACATTTCATACATTCGGAAGGTATCAGCACCATATTTTAAAATAAGATCGTCAGGATTAATAACATTAAAATATGATTTGCTCATTTTTTCAATAGCCGAGCCACATATATATTTTCCATTCTCCAAAATAAATTCTGCGTTTGCAAAATCCGGTTTCCATCTTTTAAAAGCTTCCGTATCCAATTCAAAGCCATCTACAATATGTACATCGACATGTAAAGCATCTGTTTCATACTTATCCTTTACGCCTGAAGAAACAAACTTGTTTGTATTCCGAATACGATACACATACCTCGAGTCACCGGTGATTTTACCCTGGTTAATAAGCTTTTTAAAAGGTTCATCAAAATTCAGATGCCCGAGATCGTACAAAATTTTTATCCATAATCTTGAATACAATAAATGCGCAACAGCATGTTCTGAACCACCAATGTAAACATCAACCTGTCCCCAATAATCCATCGCCTTACGATCAGCAAATACTTTTTTATTATGAGGATCAGTGTATCTCAAGAAATACCATGCTGCGCCGGCATGTGTGGGCATAGTATTCGTGTCACGTTTTTCATTTTCGCTGATGTATACCCAATCTGTTGCATTTGCCAACGGTCCTTCACCATTCCCTGCCGGTTTAAAATCATCCAGGTGGGGTAAGTCTAAAGGCAAATCATTTTCACTCATCGCATATGGAATATCATTCTTAAAAATGATAGGGAAAGGTTCACCCCAGTAACGTTGCCTGCTCCAACCTGCATCACGCATTTTATAATTTACTTTGCTTTCTCCAACTCCTGCTGCTTCGATCTTATTAACAGCCAGGTCGATTGCTTCATGCATAACCATGCCATTTAAAAAGTCACTGTTCTCTAAAACGGCATCTTTAGTTGGGTTTGCTTCTTCACCATTGTAATATGAACCAATGATATTTGTAATGGGTATATTAAAATGTTTTGCAAACTTGTGATCTCTTTCGTCACCACACGGCACACCCATAATAGCACCGGTACCATAACCTATCAGAACATACTCACTTATCCAAATTGGAATCTTTCTTCCAGTAAACGGGTGAATTGCATAGGAGCCCGTAAAACAACCCGTGATCTTTTTTACTTCCGCCATTCGCTCAACTTCACTTCTGCTTTGCACATAAGTCAGGTACGCATCCACTTCACTTTTATGTTTCGCCGTTGTTATTTCTTCAACCAACTCATGCTCCGGTGCAAGTACCATAAAGTCAACACCAAAAATGGTATCAGGTCTTGTTGTATATACCCTGAGCGACTGATCGGTCGCGATTTCTACTATTGTTATGTCTTCACTCGTAATCGATGAGTCCTGGTAAATAGTTTTCCTGGTTTCGACCTGCTCACCAATACTGATTCTAAAATCGATCTCAGCCCCGGTGCTCTTTCCAATCCAGTTACGCTGTATTTCTTTCATAGATGAGCTGAAATCGACCTCATCCAACCCGCTTAATAATCTTTCAGCATATTCAGTAATACGCAAACTCCATTGACGCATTTTCTTTCTTACTACCGGAAAACCCCCGCGATAACTTACCCCATTTATTACCTCATCATTTGCCAGCACGGTACCCAATGCTTCGCACCAGTTAACATCGGTATACGCAAGGTAAGCAAGGCGGTATTGC
This sequence comes from Chitinophagaceae bacterium, assembly GCA_025923075.1. Taxonomy (GTDB): domain Bacteria; phylum Bacteroidota; class Bacteroidia; order Chitinophagales; family Chitinophagaceae; genus VBAS01. Next base: position 52,415 of record JAICGN010000015.1, on the reverse strand, counting down.
ATCAATACTTCCTGCTTTGTTCTTTCATCAAATGTTTTCCAATCAAGCGCAGAAAAGATCTTTTTTCCAGTCGGCAACCCATAGTTCACATTAGGAAATGCATGCTGTAAGTTGCCCTCTTTCTCAAATAGGGAAATAAGGTCGCCGATACGTTCTGCCTTTTGCTTTTTACGATTGAACCAGCTGTCAAAAATTTGTAAGAAGATCCATTGCGTCCATTTATAATAATCCGGGTTACAGGTTCTTACTTCACGATCCCAATCATAACAAAACCCAATATTATCTAATTGCTTTCTGAATGTATTAATGTTATTTTCCGTTGAAACCGCCGGATGAATGCCATGCTCGATCGCATATTGCTCGGCCGGTAAACCAAACGCATCATAACCCATGGGGTGCAGCACATTAAAACCTTTTAACCGTTTGAACCGTGCATAAATATCCGATGCGATATAACCCAACGGGTGCCCTACATGCAAGCCTGCACCACTTGGATACGGGAACATATCCAGCACATAATACTTTGGTTTAGCAGAATCGTTAGATACCTTATATACCCCATTTACCTTCCACCATTCCTGCCACTTCTTTTCTATATCTCTGAACTTATACTCCATAATTGATTCAAAAGCCAAAATTAAAAATTCAGAAATTGTATCAATTCATAAGTCTTTTGGATTGTGACTTTTGAATTTCTACTTTTTTATGAGCCCTGCTGTACCTGCCTGCCGGCAGGCAGGTTGCTACTATCGGGCTTTCGTTGCGTCGCACTCTTCAACTCCTGGAATTCTTTTCATCCATCGTGAGTCGTCAGACGCGAAACGCGAGTTGAATGTTTTCTCACGATTGACGATTCACGTCTCACGAAAAAATGATAAGAGAACGGAACCCTGAATGGAGCGTCGTCCCGATAACTATCGGGACCCAAAGATGTGAAAGAAGACTTAAAAAAATATTTCTTTCCACCCTGTCAAAATATCAATCAATACCAATCGTTAGAGAGCAACAAATTTACGGATTTGACCAACACATGTGGGAACAAAACCGTTACTTTGCCAATCCTTAAAAACCAAATAAAGTACTCATGGTCAAACCAGGAAGAGCTTCTATCAAACGCGGGAAACCATCTTATTTCATGTCGATATTGGGTGTTACGCTTGTCTTGTTCCTGATGGGAATCATAGGCTTACTTACAATTAATGGTCGCAAGGTGATCAGGAGCATAAAAGAAAGCGTGGAAGTGCAGGTATTCCTGAAACAAAATGCCAAGGATACCGCAAGGGAAAGACTTCAGAATTATATAGCAGCCCAACCTTACGTAAACGAAATAAAATATACCGATAAGGAAACAGCAAAAAAGGAATGGGTAAAAACGGGCGGTGAAGATTTTACTGAATTTATCGATAACAGCCTGTTGCCCTCAAGTATTGACTTCAAGTTGAAAGCAGAATACATGGACTCAGCCCAGTTGGTTGCCATTAAATCCGACATCTCAAAATGGCCGGTCGTTGATGAGGTGAAGTATCCTACAGCGGTTGTAGAAAAAATGGCAGCGAATTTTAAACTGGTGAGTATCGGTTTATTGATCATCGCTATCATAATTTCTGCTGTAGTAATTATTCTAATTGACAATACCATTCGCCTTGCAATGTTTAGCAATCGTTTTCTGATAAAAACGATGCAAATGGTGGGAGCAACGCGGTGGTATATAGCAAAGCCGCTTGACATAAGGGCGGTGATAAATGGTGCCATCAGTGGTATCATCGCCACGGCAATTGTTTACCTGCTGGTGGTAGGTCTCGAAAGTTTCTTTGATGGTTTTAAAAAGCTGCGTGATACACAATCTCTTTTATTGCTTGGTTTTGTATTGATCATCCTGGGTATCGGCATCACTGTCTTTAGCACTCACCGCAGCGTCTTGAAATACCTGAGAATGAAGCTGGATGAACTCTATTAAGCCCATCCCGCCCTTCCCAAAGGGAAGGAGTGCTGACTCACAAACCCAAAATTTATTTCAACAAAATTTTGTATTGCATCATCAAATATTTGGAGTCTTTCTAAAGTCTCCCCTTCGGGGAGATTTAGAGGGGCTTTTTCCCTTATATTGCAGCCCTAAAATTTAGATATGGCTGAAAAGAAACCGGCGACAACTACAACTACCGTAAAGGCTACACCCACAACCAGTTTGTTCGACAAGCAAAATCTGTGGCTTATGCTATTGGGAGTTGGGATTATTGCGCTTGGTATGCTTTTGATGGTCGGTGGCCGTAGTGCCGACCCCAACACATTTAATTACGATGAAGTCTATAGTACACGGCGGATCACTATTGCTCCCATATTGATTATAATTGGTCTGGGCATCGAGATCTATGCCATTTTTAAAAAACCAAAAACTAAATAGCTAATTAGATAATTTGCTGGTATGCTAATGCAAAATTCCCTTCTTCACTCATTAGCAAATTAGCACATTAGCATATTATCACATTTCACATGAGTATTGTTGACGCTATCATTCTTGCAATCGTCGAAGGGTTGACTGAGTTTCTTCCTATCTCCTCCACTGGTCACATGATTATCACCAGCTACCTGCTTGGCATTCATAAGGACGAGTTTACCAAATTGTATGAAGTGTCTATCCAGTTCGGAGCCATACTCGCCGTAGTCGTTTTATATTGGAAAAAATTCTTTGAATTTCGTCGCTGGCAGTTTTATGCAAAGCTTATTGTCGGCGTTTTGCCAGCTTTGCTGCTGGGATTTTTATTTTCCGATCAAATTGATGCATTACTTGAGAGCCCTGCTACGGTTGCGATCACGATGCTGGCCGGTGGTATTATTCTTGTGTTTATCGATAACCTGTTTAAAGTGCATACGATCGAATCCGATGACCAGATAACTTTTCCAAAAGCATTCCTGGTGGGATGCTGGCAGGTGCTCGCCATGGTGCCGGGTGTGAGCCGCAGTGCTGCTTCGATCATTGGTGGTATGCAACAAAAATTTACGAGACACCTGGCGGCCGAGTTTTCTTTTTTCTTAGCGGTACCTACTATGCTTGCGGCAAGCTGTTATACTATTTTTTTAAAGGATTGGAATAATGGTTTTATTAAGCGAAAAGGATATGAAATCATCATGGAAAGCAATCAGAACTTTACTTCATTTATTGTAGGAAATATTGTTGCCTTCATTGTTGCGATGCTGGCGATCAGGTTTTTTATTAACTATTTAAAAATTTACGGCTTCAGGGCTTTTGGTTATTACCGGATCATTGCTGGTATTATATTACTTGCTATTATCTTTAGCGGGATGATGGAAGTTGATTGATCTTTTCTCATTATCTTTCCCACGACTAAAAATCAACTGCATGCAGACAGCTTCAAAAAAAGTTGTGAATGGTTGGGCCATGTACGATTGGGCCAGTTCATCATATAACCTGGTCATTACTTCTACCATTTTTCCAACCTATTTTGAGAGTATAGCGATTGACGACGCCAACATATCAAAGACAACGGTCACCTTTCTTGGTCGCCAGTTCGACAACACGGCGCTTTATAATTATGCAATTGCGATTGCCATGTTCATTGTGGCTCTTATGTCTCCGCTGCTGTCTTCTATTGCAGACTATAAAGGCAATAAGAAAAAGTTTCTCGCCTTTTATCTAACGATGGGAAGCATAGCCTGCGCCTCAATGTTTTTCTTTCAGCGGGATACTTTATGGCTGGGCATTGCCGGCATAATCGTTGCCTGTGTTGGCTTTTGGGGCGCACAGGTTTTTTACAACTCGTTCCTGCCGGAAATCGCCGCCGTGGAAGACCGTGATCGTATCAGTGCAAGAGGATTTGTATTTGGATATATTGGAAGTGTTTTGTTACAGCTGATTTGTTTTGTCTTTGTTATGATGCCCGATTTGTTCGGAATTACAACAGCCAAAGGCGCTCAAATATCTTTCCTGTTTGTTGGTATCTGGTGGTGGAGCTTCGGCAACTATTCACTTTCACGGTTACCCAAGCCGATACCTGCCGGTGGCAGTGATCAACATAATATTCTGACCAAAGGTTATAAAGAATTAAACAAAGTCTGGAAACAGGTAAAACAAATGCCCAAGCTAAAACGGTTTTTACTGTCCTTTTTCTTTTATAATATGGGAGTGCAGACCGTGATGCTTGTTGCCGCTTTGTATGGTAAAGGGGAATTAGAAATTCCAACTGATAATCTCATCATTGCAATTCTTATCATTCAACTTATTGCGATCCCGGGCGCTTTTGTTATATCAAAGCTCTCATCAATAATCGGGAATATAAAGACGTTGATGATACTTGTCGTCTTATGGATATTCCTATGTATTGGTGCCTATTTTGTTCCGAAAGGTGGCATCTATGAATTTTATGCCTTAGGTGCTTTTGTTGGGTTTATCATGGGAGGCATCCAATCGCTCAGCCGCTCAACACATGCTAAATTAATACCCGAAACAAGGGATACAGTTTCCTTTTTCAGCTTTTATGATGTGACGGAAAAAATAGCTGCCGTGATTGGTATCGTTGCCTTTGGATATATCACCGAGTTGACCGGTTCACAGAGAAATTCGGTGCTGGCTCTTATGGGATTCTTTGTGATCGGGCTTCTGTTATTGTTTTATACGAATGCGGTGAAATATAAGAATGTATGAAGCTATATTCGATAAATACCGGCTATTTCAAACTTGATGGGGGCGCCATGTTTGGCGTAGTTCCAAAATCTATTTGGAACAAGATCAACCCGGCCGATGAAAACAATTTATGCAGTTGGGCCTTGCGTTGTTTATTGATTGAAGATGGCAATCGCCTGATACTTGTTGACAATGGTAATGGCGATAAACAGGATGCAAAATTTTTCAGCCATTATCATCTGCACGGAGATGATACCCTGGAAAAATCATTGGCCAAATATGGATTTACAAAAGATGATATCACCGATGTATTTCTAACTCATTTACATTTTGATCATTGCGGTGGCTCGATAAAAAGAGATGGCGATAAACTCGTTCCAAATTTTCCCAATGCCACTTTCTGGAGTAACGAATGGCATTGGATTACTGCCACTCAACCAAATGAAAGAGAAAAAGCTTCTTTTCTCAAGGAGAACATTTGGCCAATACAGGAAAGCGGAAAATTAAGATTTATTGATCATCCCGTGCATACCCCGGAGACAAAAGGAAAATGGACTGTACATGCACCGGCGTTAATCCTCTCGACTAAATTTTCAGAAAACATTTTAGTCAGATTTGTTGATGGGCACACAGAGGGGATGATGTTACCACAAATAAATTACAATGGAAGGACTGTAGTTTTTATGGCTGATCTTCTTCCGTCTCAGGGACACATTCCAATTCCCTATATAATGGCTTATGATATGCAGCCACTTATTTCAATGGTTGAGAAAAAATCTTTTCTTAAAGAAGCATTAGAAAATGATTATATACTTTTCTTTGAACATGACCCCGTGTATGAATGCTGCACGCTTCAGCAAACCGAAAAAGGAATAAGACCGAAGGATTTTTTCAAACTTGAAGAAGTTTAATTCATCAGTCGTGAATGGCCAATGGTGAATGAATTCCTATTGACTGCTGACTATCGACTATCGACTAATTCCCTCTCAATTTCACCATTGAAGTAAGCGGGTACCGGAGATTACGGTAAGCCATCATATCGCACTTCACTTTACCAACTACGATCGGGCTTTCTACACGCAGTACCACACGATTGGGATCATCACTTACCCATACCACCATTTTCTCGCCGCCTTCAAAAATGGTTCCTTTTAAGAGCAACGGTTTGAATTTTATAGCCCTGAATTTTCCATATTGTGTTTTGATTGTCTCCTTTCCAAGGTAACGGACATACATATCAAAAACTTCATTATCAAGGAACATTTTGAAAGGGATTTTGTCGTTGACTTTTGATTTCGAAAAATCGATATTACGGGCATAGTACATAGCGCTAAGCACATCCTGGACGCAATCGGGAACCTTGAATACACCACGGTTTGTAACAGCTGTATTAGCAGTTCGATTAAAAGTTATTGTTTCATAATTTTTATAGCCGCCCTCATCGACATTACGGATAAACTTTAGCGGCTGTAGTGTTGCCGTGTCAATATAGCTCTCATACTTATCTCTCACCCTGTATATCCAATCATACGACGATTTTGTTTTTCCATCACCCACCACATGATATACCGGCCTGTTACCAAAATTTTCAAGCGTAGTGGTGAATGTAGCCGTACCGGCATGAATATATGTGCCGACTACAGAATAATAAACATGAAAGGTTACCTGTTCCCCTGCCTGGAAGGCCAGATTTTTTATACCGCAAAACTCATCAGCTGGCATCGATGTGCTTGCTTGTGCAGGCAGTGGCACCGTTTCCTCTTCCTGAGCATTGAAGAACACCAACCATATACTGAATGCCGATAATGCGTTACGAAGCTTCATCCTTTTTAAAAAGTTTTAATCCAAGTATTAATAAACTACCTATTGCCGCCGGTATCACCAAATTGACAAACCAGATCGTCGTGGTTACAATTCCAATTGCCAGCGTATTGACTGTAAAAATTGCAAAAATTTCTTTAGTCACATATATTTTTTGTACCACTTCAAACAAAGCAATGGTAGGTGTAACGGCCATAATGAAAAAAACTAAAGCAGTTGCCCAAAATCCCTGCCACCAGTTTACTTCAACACCAAAAAACTGAAACAACAAAAAATATTGCGTGGCAAAAACAAAATAACGCAACATCGATATAGACAACAAACGGAGCAACAGCGTTGTATCTGTTTTTTCCAATTCATTGATAAGCCAAATGTATTTTTTTATTGTCGGTATTTTATCTATCCATTTTATAAGCCAGCTTATACGTAAATAAAAAACTGTTAAAACTAGCAATACGACCGATCCGCCGATCAGTACAAGATTTATCCACACGGGCCAGCCGGATAAGCCTGACCTGTTAATAGCTGGTTGTAGGATCACCAGGGCTAAAAGGCCAAAAAAAATGGTAATGATAAGCTGGCTTAAGCTTCCAAGGATAGTGAGTGAAACAACTTTTAACCGGTTGCCTTCATTCATGTAAAGCACCCTGCCAACATATTCACCCGTCCGGTTTGGCGTGGTTACTGAAAAAGATACTCCGGATAAAATTGCTTTGAGGGCCCTCGCAAAAGAAACAGGTTGTACATGCCGAACCGATAATTTCCATTTCAACGCTTCCAGCGACCAATTGACAAGCATTAAAATAAAAACAAGGATAAGATTGATAACAGTTATATTGCTAAATGATGATCTGATCCTTAACCATGCTTCCTCAAGATGTGGTTGGTTTTTTATTTGTTTAAATATGGAATAGGACAACCATGCAAACAATAAAGGCCCGAGAATATAATTGAGAAAGATTTTGATATTTTTGTTCAGCGTCATTAATCCTGTAAAAATACCTTGCTCATTGCAAAAGCCTTCAAAAATAATTCTTGGTATTGATCCCGGCACACTATTGATGGGTTATGGCATCATTGAGATCAGCAGCAATGTTATTTTCATAAAAGAAATGAGTGTATTAAAACTGTCCGGGAAAAAAGATAATTATACACGACTTCAGCTAATTCATAAAAAAATTGAAGACCTGATCATGAAATACCAACCACATGAGTTTGCGATCGAAGCTCCTTTTTTTGGAAAAAACGTTCAGAGCATGCTGAAACTTGGACGCGCACAGGGTGTGGCGATTGCGGCTGCCATCAGCGCCGGCTTACCCGTAACAGAGTATAGTCCAAAAAAAATAAAACAATCCATCACCGGCAATGGCAATGCTGATAAAGAACAGGTAGGGAAAATGCTTCAACACATTCTTGCACTAAAAGAAATTCCCCAATATTTTGATGCCACCGATGCGCTGGCGGTCGCTGTTTGTCATCATTTCCAGGACAAGCCCGGGATGAAATTAAATGGCAAACTAAAAAGCTGGAAAGACTTTATAACAAAGAATTCTTCACGGGTGATTGTAAAATAATTTTTATGCGAATCCAAGTTTTGTTGCTAACGGCTTGTTTTTTACAAACAGGGATGATGTCAGTTTCTCAAACTATACAGCAAAAAGTAAATGAATTCAGAAAAGTAAATGAAGCAAAAATCATTGATGAATACATAGAATTTGTTTCTATTCCAAATGTGACCAGAGACACAGCGAATATCCTGCGCAACGCTTCCTATATAAAAATGATGATGGAACAGCGCGGAATTAAAGCCGAACTTTTGGGTGGTACAACTGCTAACGTAAACCCTGTTGTATTTGGAGAAGTAAAAGTGCCCGGTGCAAAATATACATTAGCCTTCTATGCACATTATGATGGACAACCGGTTAATCCGGCGAAATGGACAGGAGGTTTAGAACCATTTAAACCCGTTTTTATTGACAAGCCGATTGAACAAGGCGGAAAGATCCTGACGGCCACCGAAACCGTTTCACCGGAATGGAGACTTGCCGGCAGGGGTAGCGCCGACGATAAAGCCGGCGTAATGACAATATTAAATGCTTATGATGCCCTCGTAAAAACCGGTGCAGCATTTAAACACAATATCAAATTCTTTTTTGAAGGGGAAGAAGAGCTTGGCTCAACACATCTTGATGAAATCTTTAAAAAAAATAAAGACAAGCTGAAAACAGACCTTTGGATTATTGTTGACGGACCACGACACGTATCCGGTAAAAAAATGATAAGCTTTGGTGTCCGCGGTGATGTCAACATGAACTTAACTGTTTATGGACCCAAACGTCCTTTGCATAGTGGCAACTATGGTAACTGGGCGCCCAATCCGGCCTTGTCATTGGTTCAATTGCTTGCAGGCATGAAAGACGAAAAAGGAAATATATTGGTTGAGGGATACTATGATGATGTAGTTCCCCTTTCAATCAAAGAGAAAGAAGCTTTGACTAAAATTCCAAACATTGAAGCAACCCTGAAGAAAGAATTGGGCATTGCAGCTCCCGAAGGAAGTGGAAGATCCTTTCTTGAATTGCTGCATTTACCAACACTAAATATAAATGGCATCAGGAGCGCTGACGTTGGTGAGTTAGCGGCAAACATAATTCCAACAAAGGCGGAAGCCACACTTGATCTTCGTTTAGTATTGGGTAATGAAGTTGACAAACAAATCAATAAGGTGATCAAACATATTGAGAAAAACGGATTTCATGTGTTGGATCATGAGCCAACCGAGGAGGAAAGATTGAAATACGGTAAGCTGATCAAAATAACAAGAGGCATCGGCTATCCTGCACAAAGAACCTCCTTTGACCTGCCGATTGCGCAAAGCCTTGTGAAAGCTGTACAAACAACAGTTGATTATCCTGTCATTCTTTTGCCATCGATGGGTGGCAGTCTGCCACTTTATCTTTTTGAAAAAACTTTAAATGCAAAAGTGATCACTGTACCTGTTGTGAACTATGATAATAATCAACATGCAGAAAACGAAAATGTCCAACTAAAATTCTTATGGGAAGGAATTGAAACGATTGCTGCAATCATGTTAATGACGCATTAATAAAGGTATAAACATCTTCTAGTTTTTTGGTTTGGGCGCCGGTGGTTTTTGTGTTTGTTGCTTTACAGGATCGGGATCATCACCCAGGAAAAGCAGGTTTTGTGGTAATTCGGTGAGTTTAAGTTCTCTTGCTACTGCAACAAATATATTATCAATAGGAAAACCTACTTCATACGTCTGAGGTTTCAGCACCAACGCATATTTTTTTCGGGCCAGCACTTTTTTATAGGCAGGTATTACCAAATTGTATAGATTTTGCGACAATGCTGATCTTTTTGCATTTGACCTGTTTTGAGCGATCTGCTGCCAGTAAACAACATTAAGCATTGCTTTTTGACGATCTGCGGCTACCATGTCCAGCATAGCTTTTGATTTTTTCCCGGTGGCCACTTGTGCTGAGTCAGCTTTATAAGTACTATCCAGTCGCTGATACTCTGACATATTATAATCCTGCAACGCACCCAATGAATCACGATCGAAAATCTGCATAAGACTATCTACAACACTATACGCCGGCATAGCCTGCACCATGATATCAACATCAAATACTCCAACTTTGATTGTTTGTGACTTCACCGTTTCATGAGAAAATACCAAAACCGTAAAAAGGAAACCGAAGGACAATGTTTTTTTCATAATTAAAATATTATTAAAAAATACAATTACCATCCACTGATTAGAATCACAAATAGGGAGTGAAAATAAGATTTATCTGTTTAAGTGATTTGCAATAATAAGGCGTTGTATAAAAATATCATGATCGGAGATTAGAAACGATCTTATCCCGTATTTTCTCAAGTTGTTCATTTGTCAACTTAAGTTTTGACTGATTAAAATTCAGATCATCAGCCGAATTTATAGGGATCAGGTGCATATGAGCATGCGGTACCTCCAATCCAATAACTTCGATACCACACCGATTGCAATCGAAAGAGCTTTCGATGGCTTTGGCAATTGGTTTTGCGAACAACAGCATCTCCGAAAGATATTCATCTTTCAGATCAAAAAACTTATCAGTTTCTGTTTTAGGAACAACTAGTACATGTCCTTCCCGCAAGGGAAAAATATCCAGGAAGGCAAAAAACTTTTCATTCTCAGCAATTTTATAAGAAGGAATTTCTCCGGCAATAATTTTTGAAAAAATAGTCATGCTGCCAAAAATTTTTGATTGAAGATTTTTAATTGCAAATTTAATATAGCGCAATTTCCGAATCATTCTTCCTAAACGAAGTTTTGAATGGTTTTCGACTACAGCTGCAAGTTGCAATTAAAAATCTGAAAGAGGGCTAGATAAAAATGTTTTCAATTTTAAATTTCAGCGTCCCGGCCGGGGCCTGCACTTCCGCAACTTCACCCGCTTTTTTTCCAAGCAGTCCTTTACCAATTGGTGAGGTTACAGAAATTTTTCCGGCTTTCAGATCTGCCTCGTTTTCACTTACTATTTGGTACGTAACCTCCTTTTTGGTTGTAAGATTGGTAAGCGTCACTTTTGTGAGGATGGAAACTTTACTTGTGTCTATTGTGCTTTCATCAACAATACGGGTATTGGCAATTATACCTTCCATTTGTGCAATTTTTGATTCCAGCAATCCCTGAGCTTCCTTTGCAGCATCGTATTCGGCATTTTCTTTCAGATCACCTTTTTCTTTTGCTTCGGCAATAGCTCTCGAAGCAGCAGGCCGGTCTACCGATTTCATACGTTGCAACTCGATCTTCATTTGCTCTAGGGTTTCCTTGGTCACATAATTAAACCCACCCATAATTACCTCCTTTTTAAATCATAAACATCATGCACGTTTGCAGACAAAAAAAATAACAACGCCCCAGTGTTTGCTGAAGCGTTGCATTTACATATGGCAAATATAGAAAATTCTTTATTTTATCTCATGTTAAATAGTAAATTTTTACCCGGAAACAAAGCCCACCAGCGGCCTGATTGCTATTCTATTTCTGAAGTCCCAGTTTTTCCAGCAGCACCTGGCTCATCTTTAAAAATCCTTCATGGCTATACCCTGCGATGTGAGGCGTGATAATTACATTAGGTTGTTCCAGGAGCCAGTTAAAGATGGATTTTTCTTCAGCGGTAAAGGACGACAATTTTTCATTTTCCAATACATCTAAACCTGCGCCCGCGATAGTGGCATCTGTTAGTGCAGTCTTTAGATCATTTGTATTTATAATTTGCCCTCTTGACGTGTTCAATATCCAGGGTTTTCTCCTTAACGAGTGAAAGAAATCATCATTCGCCAGCTGAAATGTTTCATCTGTAAGAGGTATATGGAAACTAATTACGTCGGCGTAACGGCAAACCTGCTCAAAGCTTGCTTCTTTTATATATTCTTTGCTAAACCCAAACTTATACTTATCGTATGCAAGGACTGTTACATTAAATGAATGCAGTAATTGGGCAAATGCGCTGCCGGTATTTCCATAACCGATAATTCCAACCGTTTTTTCAAAAAGCTCAGTACCTCTATTTTCATCTCGCAGCCATTTTCCTTCTTTTAACTGGCTTTGCGTTGCATGTATTTTATTCATCAGCGACAGTAGCAATGCCAACGTGTGCTCTGCCACAGCATTGCGGTTTCCTTCAGGACTGCTGAAGCATGATATTCCCTTTCTTTCTGCATAGTCAACATCGATCAATTCCATCCCGCTGCCTAATCGACCTATCCATTTCAGATCTTTTGCCTTATCAATTAATTTTTTATCTACTTTGATACGTGTAGTGACCACCAATCCTTCGGTCTTATCAATCGTGTTATATAATTCATCATAGGAAATTGTCGGCGCATAGATCACTTCAAACCCTTTTTGTGTTAGTGTTTCTGATAATACTTCATGCGCCTTTGCTGTAATGATCACCTTGCCCATTCTAATTCATTTCATTTTAAAACTTAGCTCACCAAATTCTTTTACTGTTAATTGTTCCGCTCTTTTATTAAAAATTTCTTGTTTCAATATTTCCGGATCAAATAAATTCTTTACGGCGTTCCGTAACGTCTTTCTTCTTTGGTTAAAAGCTGCTTTAACTAACCCGGAAAAAGAGACCTCATCTTTCATGTCTACTATTTTTTCTAATGGCAAAAGCCTGATCACAGCGCTTTTCACCTTTGGTGGAGGTGTAAAACATTTTTCACTTACTTCAAAAAGATACTCGACTTTAAAAAAAGCTTGTACCAATACACTTGTTACACCATAAATCTTGCTTCCTTCTTTTGCCGCTATCCGTTGTGCTACTTCTTTCTGAAACATTCCTACAACATTTTCAATATTCTCTTTCCAGTGCAATATCTTAAACAAGATCTGGGATGAAATGTTATAGGGGAAATTTCCCGTAACAGAGAATCTTCCTTTGAATGGCTGTTCCATATCCAGGAAATTTTCATGGATCAATTTTCCTTTTAAATCAGTGTATGCGTTAAGTAAATATTCTACTTTTTCTGCATCTACTTCCACCGCCTTAAAATCAATAGCGGGAATTTGAAGAAGGTATTTTGTCAGGGCACCGCCGCCTGGCCCTACTTCAAGCAATTTTTGATGAGGATACTGCCGGATAGCAGCCACTACTTTTTTGCAAATATTTTCGTCGTTTAAAAAATGCTGCCCTAAAGATTTTCTCAACGTATACATTGCTACAAATGTACTTGCTGTTTTGTTACACATTCAAATAAAAAAACCTCCCTGCAGCAAGGGAGGATTTAATAAAAACAATTATGAAAACATACTATTCCAAAACAACAAAACGAGTAATCAATGTCTCCTGGTTTATTTTTAATACCGCATTGTAAACACCAGCCTGCCAGTTTTCACCAACCGTAACCGCGAATACGTTTGAACCTTTTATAAGCATTTCATTCATCACCAATACCGATCGGCCATGCATGTCATAGAATGTTATTTTTGCCTGGACGTCTGCTGATGAATTTACATTCATTTGGAATTTTCCCCGCACAGGATTTGGGGCGATAGTTATCCCGGCTTTTGATAACTGTTTGATGTTAATTTTCAACACACGGCTATATGTATAAGACCCATCATCATGGATCATCTTTATTCTGAAATTTATGTACGATGATACACCAAATGGAACATTATAATCGAAACTATAGGCAGCCTCGTCAGGGAGATTATTATTTGCGGAAACCTCTCCCGTTTCCATAAACGCTGCGCCGTCAATACTTGCTTCCACTACAAAAGATCTTGCTAATGCGTTATTGTAGACCGACCAATGCAATTCTGTTTTTTTATCACTTGAATTATATGCACCAGAAAAAGATTTAAACCTGGCAGGAAGCACTGCACAGGCACTATCTCTTAAGATGGTTATTGTATCAGTAGCGTAAGGGCTACAAGCCGCAAGCAGTCGTTGCGTCACTATATATGTTCCAGGTTGGTTGACCTGGATCCATGTGCCGGAAGGATGTGTATAAATGATATTACCTCCGATTGTAGACCAGGTATAAACGGATGTTGCGTGCGGATTTATAACAGAGATGTCACTTACGATCGTGTCAGCCATGCCGCAAAATACAGGGAGCTCTGCTGCCATGTTCACCCTCGGAGCCAAAAATAGATCGATCGGCGCCACAAAATCTTTTAACTCTGCGGTAAACGAGGCAGATGCTCTTGTTTTCACAACTAACCTGTTAAATGGCGAACCGCAAACATCTCCTCCTAATAAACTAACAGGGTCTAGACCCAGTTTGCTTAGGTTAACGGAAAATTCCATGAATTGATCTCGGCCATAATTAGGAACGATGCTATTATCCTGCAAGATCAGCTGGAAAGGCCCTGCCCAGGTGTTGTTTGCACTGCCCAAACCAGTATAAAAAGCCCCGGCAGTTTTAGGAAGTATACTCGCATACCCATAGACTGCACCTGCACTAGCGCCGTCAAACTGGCCGGACCAATTGAACTGCGCAGGTGTTATGCTTAATGCGGATACATGTACCCAGATACGGGCTTCAATATTTGTTAATGTAGAACTTTGGTATTCTCCCGTAAAAATAATGTCTCCCGGCCGGGTGATATTGCCTGCAGCATCAAACTGCCAGGCTGTGTGTCCGGCATCAGGACCATAACCATAAAATTTCTGTGTTATCCGGTCATAGTAAATATCTGTCTGGTACATTTCAAAATCGAAATACCTGTTACCGGTAGTATTGTCTAATGATATGCCACCAAACATCCATAAGGAGTCAGTTGTAGTTGGACCCGCTCTTCTTACATGCATAAATACATCAAGTATATCATTTTTGTCAGGGATTCCCTGGATACCACCTGTCCAGTCAGCCGGGCTCATCCCATTTTTATCTGATCCGGCTGTAAATACACTTGAATCGTTTCCATGATAGTCTCTTACAAAAATAGCGTCAAGCCAAAGCCGGTTATTGACCACAGTAAACTGCGGTCTGCTCATGGAGCGATACAACGGAGCCATTCTTTTTGGCCACGGAGAAACATCAGTCAAATAACCTGCCACCACTGCTGCTGCGCCGGTAGTATCGATTACGAAGTTTCCTGTTCCGGCAGTACCATTATTGAACCAATCATCATTTCCACTTTGCACAAAGCCATTGAAATAATTCGCCCGCAAGTCGGCATCGACACCAAACGCAGCCTTAATTATTGGCGTGGTTATTTGTGCTGAAACAACGATCGAATAAAATACCACCACGAATACGGAAAGTATAAAATGTTTCATAAGCATAGATTAAAAACCTCAAAATCATTCACACTCAAAAACAGGGGAAAGAAAGGGTGGAACTTTCCTCCTACACTATTAATTAACCGCGTTGAACGATACGAATCGTTTCGATTGGAGAATAATGACTAGTTCCATCATTCATTACACAAGCAATGCGGTAATAAATAAGGCCTGGAAAAATCCCTTCATCTTTCCATGTGAACCTGGTTGCACTGTTACAGGCAGGTTCGCTGATAACATCATAAAATTCACCGTCATAAGATCTTTCCACTCTGAAGTTGGAAACTCCTGCCGGACTCGTGATACCCCAGTTCAATACCACATTCTTTTTTGATTGGGGATGAATACGGAAATAGCTAAACTCATGATTAGTGTTAGCTGTTATAGAAGCAGTTGATCCGTACCGAACTCCATCATTTTGAGGAGAAAACGTAAAGCCGGTAAATGCAATAAATGCAACGGCAAAAACAAATAACTTTTTCATAAGGTAGAATTTTTAATGATATGAAAGTAGACCAATATCAAAGTGTGGACAAGGAACAATTACCAGTCAAATACACTGAGATCCGGAAATATTAATTCAGTTTTTTGAGTCATTTCGGGAAGGTAGGTTTACTATGAAAAAACCCTCTTGTTAAAAGAGGGTCTTAATTAAAAATTCAGCCTGAAACTTTATTTGAATTGTTGGTTAGTTACGTTTGATGATTTTTCTATTTATAACATGGCTGCCTGAAACCACTTTTAAGATGTAAAAACCTGCGGGAAGATTATCAGTATTCGTAATGATTATATTGTTTTTCCCTTTTACCAAATTATAATTAACTGTTTTCAGCCTATGCTGATATTGATCCAGAATTTGAACCTGAACCAACCCATCAACACCGGAAATAAGATCAAACTTTACCGCTGATCTAAATGGATTGATTAATGATTCTATCTGCAATCCGGCTTTGTCGCCGATCAGCTGAATTACTTTGGAATATTTATACTTATTGTCCTGCGTCTTGATTGCTTTGATCCTGTACCATGAAAGTGTATTGTCTAAGGCTTCCGGGTCTGTATACGTATAATGATTTAATTCTGCAGACGGATCCTTAAAACCAGCCAGTTCTCCTATAGAAGTGAACCTGCTTGCATCTTTACTTTTTTGTATTTCATATCTTACAGGTTGTTCCTCTTTGGAAGCTGTCCAATATAAAACGCCTTTATTGTTTTCATTTCTGCCTTTAAAAGAGAGGATATCTAAATCAAGTAATTCACTGCACGGATCTACTGTTAATGCAATAGTAGCTCCACCGGAGAAACGGCATGATGAGTTGGCGAGATTTGACACTGTGCTGGCCACTTGTACCCGATACATTGATCCGCTATCAGCTCCATACGCAATAAACGTAGGATAATCTACTGAATAGTTCCATGCGCCGCTGCTGAACGTTGGCGATATGGGGCCGCCACTTACTCCCGTAGCTGTCCAGGTGACTCCATTATCGATACTTCTTTCCCAGGTATAATAGGTATAAGTATCGAAATACGAGGACACGATGGCACCCATTTCAATTGTGTTGCTATCGCAGACAAAAGGATTGGGACCCGGGGTTACTGCAACCTCGGGACTACAAGTCGCTACGACAATATCATCGATGGCCCAGTCGTTACCCCCTCCTCCTGGTGCATTATTTCTTATTAAAAGTTCAAAACCGGTTTGTGTTGGTCCTGTTTTATAAACAAATCCTCTTTTTACCCAGGTGTTCATCGAATCTGATGCCTGCTGTGTAATGCCGCCTCCCGTTCCTGTATAAGCCATATTACCAGTAGTATAATAGTCCTGACCATTGATCTGAAAGGCGAGGTTTGGTTGTACTCCGGAAGAATCACCAGCAGCGAGTGGGATATATGCAGGATTAGCGTTAGCTGCTCCCACACCATTGGAATCGCAGCCGCACTTATAACAAACATTCTTTATCCATGCCGAAATTTCGTAATAAGTGTTAGGGCAAAGGGCTGTAATGTTCGACCTGAATGCTGTATCCGTTTTATAGGCCGCATTTACAACCAGCATGTAACCACATGGGTTAGCCGCACTCACGGGTAAGGTTGTATCGCAGGGAGGATTTCCTTTTGCTGTATTAGTTGCACCTGTATGATCGCCGGTAATGTCCCAGTGACTAAACAAACGTTGTGGAACGGGATTATAAACGCCGGCAGTACTTTTAGGAAATGTATTTAATGTGGTATACGTAGCGCTGGTATTATTGGGAATGGCATAATAGTAATCGTTCGGGCCCTGGCCAGTAGCAAAAGGTCTATAGGTATAACTTGGTACGGCGGTAGAAGTTCCACGGTTCCGTGCAAGTGGCGCACCGGTCGCAGGTGCACCGAAAGTACCATTTGATTCTATTCCTACCTGGTTAAAATCTGAAAGAGAACTTGAACAAAGACCCGGGCTTACATATACAACAAGGCTATCATTTTTGAATGAGACCATTTTCATGTTTGCCCCGTCCTTATAAGTAAAGGCGCCCCCTCCCCAGTTTATTTTTTGATCGTAACCGGCATAAACCTGTACCCGGTATGTCGCCATAATTATACAGGTCCCGCCATATACCGATGGCCTGGAGCTACTTAACAACCTACCTCTCGAATAAGCCGACGCCCCGATTCCAATATTGATCTGTATTGCGGTGTCACCGCCACCAAGTGCAGTATACCATCCGGCATCATCGCCCGGAGCATCAGTAAATTCAGCTTTGACAGGGCTATCTCTACGATAAATTTTTCCTTCATTCGTTCGCTCTACGATACTGCTGGACAAAAGTGTAAAACCGCTGTTATTTTGCAGCGTATCATAAAATGCCAGACTGTCTACCGTACCGCCTCTCACAACGAATGTGGCCCTGATCTCCAATATATCGCCCGGCTCCACACCTCCGCCCGTTGTAAGTTTAGTGACGTTTATATAACTTTTACTGTAATCAATTGTTGCGCTTGATCCGGTGCCGGGATTAGTGATACAAATATTATAGGTCCAGGCACCGGAGGTTGGATTAGTGGATGAAGTATAGATCCGGACATAATAAGTATCGCCAATGGTTAAACCTGTTCCTCCTGCAAGAAGACTAAGATTAGATCCCGTTCCACTGACACAGGAAAGTGTTGTAAACAAGCCGCAGTTTCCGGATAGCAATTGAATATAAGTTGTGGCCGAACTCAAACTTGCGCCAATAGTACTTAATGAAATCGTTGGAAAAGCAGATTGAGCAACAAAAGAATACCATACATCAGCACCAGGGGTACCGCCGCACGTACTGGCAACGGCAGGACTCGAACCGGTTGCATAAGCTAATGTTCCCGCTGTACTAGTACAACTTGTTGATGAGGCAGGTAGTGATATTGCTCCTGTACAATTATCATTGGCGGGTGGACCGGGATCGGTAATACAAATATCAAAATTTGCATTCGTGGTTGGAATAGGATTATTAGAAGAAAAAATCCTAACATAATAAGTCGTTCCGATAACTAACGTTGGGTTTACACTTGGGCTGATTGTATTACATAAAATCACACTACCTGCACAGCTACCTGAAAATATTTCTATTTTGGGATTACTAAAATTAGCGCCTACATTACTAAGCGTTATAGTAGGGCTGGTTGACTGTGCAACAAAAGAATACCAAACATCATATTTTAAACTCGGTCCACTACAAGAAGTTGCTCCAGCACTAGGTGTAGAATTGGCTACCGTTCCTGTTGTGTATGAACAGGCATATCCCGACGTTAGCATGATCGCTCCTGCGCACTCATCATTGACTAACCCAGTATGGGTTACACAAATATTAAAATCGGCAACAGTCCCGGACCCGGATGGATTCGAGCCTACGTTTGAAACCCTTATATAATAAGTTGCCCCAACAGTTAAACCACCTTGTGTAATTGTATTAGCATGACATGCCAGGGAAGTTAATGCTCCACATGTTCCGCTATATAACTGAATTTCGGAATTCGTGATATTTGAACCTAAACTGCTTATTGTAATCGTTTCAGTTGCGCTCAATGCCACAAATGAATACCACGCATCATAATGTGCCCCTACCAATTCGCAACCAGCGGGCAATCCTGTTGAAATAGTGGATGAATTCAACGTCCCCGCAGTATTTGAACAAGCTATACCTGACATTAATGATATCGCTCCGCTACAGTCATCATTGGCAAGACTGATATTTGTAACGCAAATATCAAACGTACCAGTTAAAACATTCGGATCGGTATACACTCTTATATAATAGGTATTACCAATAGTAAGTCCGGTCGTCGTTAATGTATTCGTTCCGCAGGTAATAGAGGTAAGCGATCCGCAGGTTCCAGAAAAAAGTTGTAGCCGCGGATTGGTAGGTGCCGAAGATAAAGCAATGGTCGCATTAGTTGCCATTGCAGTAAAACTATACCATACATCATTACGGCTTGCTGTTCCACAACCAATAGTAGAAATTGTTGAATAAGTAGCTCCGATTAAGGTACCAGCCGTATTTACACAAGAGGAACTTTGGGTTAATGATATGGCTCCTGTACATAGGTCATTTGCAGGAGCGGTATGAGTTACACAAATATTAAAATCAGCCACTGACCCAGCGCCCGAAGGACTGCTTCCCAGATTAGCTACACGAACATAATAAGTTGATCCAATCGTTAATCCCGATTGAGTAATTGAAGTAGTACCACAGGCAGAAAGATTAGTTAATCCGGCACAGGTTCCACCGTATATCTGCATTCGTGGATTTGTAATATTTGCACCTAAGTTGCTAATGGTTACAGTTTCCGTTGTATTGGCAGCGACAAATGAAAACCAAACATCATAATATGTACCAGCAGCAAGACAGCCTAATGGAGTTGTCCCGTTTGCTGTCGCTAAATTTAAAGTTGCAGCCGTATTAACACATGAACTATTAGAAGTTAAACTTGTCGCCCCGGCACAATTATCATTTGCAGGGGGAGTATGTGTCACACAAATATTAAAACTACCTGTGTTTGGATTTTGAGTATACACACGTATATAATAAGTATTGCCGGGTGTTAATGTTGTGGCCGTAATCGAAGTATTACCACAGATAACGGAAGTAAATGAACCGCATGTTCCGGAAAGTAGTTGCAAACGTACCTGTGAAGGAGCTGACGAAACTGTGATAGTCTGTGTGGATGCCTGGGCTACGAAAGTATACCAAACATCAGATTTATCAGCAGCGCCGCAACCCGGATTGGGCAAAGAAGAGGGATTATAAGTTGCATTCACATTTGTTCCTGCAGTATTTACACAGGATGTTGAGGATGTTAATGTTATGGCGGCCGAGCATTCATCATTGGCGGGCTGCGCAAATGAACTGAATGACATTACCAGACCCAATAACAAAAAGATCGCGGTGGCATAAGGATATCGGAAACGTTTCATTTCGTCTAAAGGTGCTTGGTTTTTCAGAATAATGGATTGCCGACAAAATAAATGTAACTATCTAGTAATCACAAGAGCGTTTGTACTTTAAAAAATACGGGCTTTTACTAACTAAAATCGGGTAGTACTGCTTGGGTATAAGCAAAGTATTATAAATAGTTTAGCAGCTCTAAAATCCTTGAAGAACCATGTCACCTACTACAACACGAACCACCGTGGCATTAATTGCCTTTGTTCTATTTTCAAAAATT
Organism: Chitinophagaceae bacterium; assembly: GCA_025923075.1. GTDB lineage: Bacteria > Bacteroidota > Bacteroidia > Chitinophagales > Chitinophagaceae > VBAS01. The sequence continues at coordinate 31,448 of JAICGN010000015.1, read as the reverse complement.
ACATTCGCCCAGTTTGATAATTGCGCCACGCCAACGTCAATAACACCCGGCACTACATGCACGAACAGTACTGGAACATTATTGGGCGCCACAGATTCTGGCATTCCAGGTGCCTGTGGGGGTACACCGTATGATGTATGGTATTCGTTCACTACTCCATCAGGATGTACAGCAGTAGATATCTTGTTAACGGTTAACGGAGCTGGTGGAAGTAATATTGATAACACGAATACATACGTGCAGGCATTTAGCGGCGCCAATTGTTCTGTCACCACTATAGGTTTATGTACCGCAATGGGTTCTACATTATCGTTAACAGGACTTACTCAATCGACGAATTATCATTTACGTGTATATACCACGTCCAATCCAAACTCTGGTAATAGCAATGCGTGGAATTATAATTTATGTATTACCTATACGCCGCCTCCTGCAAATGATGAATGCAGTGGCGCAATAACATTAAATTCAGCCACCAGTTGTTCTAATACACCCGGCACTATTGTAAACGGTACTGCCAGTGCAGGTCTCCCTGTCGGCTGCGAAACAGGCGGAACACACAATGATGTGTGGTATAGGTTTGTTGCTTCAGGTACTACGCATACAGTTAGTATCAGTGGACAGGGCACGAATTTTACAAGTCCCGAAGTTCAACTTTATGGCGGAACCTGCGGATCATTAACTTCTATTGGCTGTGGGATCACGTCAGTAACTTCATCATCACTAACTAATGGTTCCACTTATTATGTAAGAGTTTCAAATATTGGAAGCAGTCCTACAACAAATGGAGGTTTTACTATTTGTGTTACACATCCCACGCCGCCTCCCTCAAATGATGATTGTGCCGGGGCGGTAACATTAACTTCAGCAAGCGGTTGTGCAAATACTGCCGGTACATTGGTGATGGCGACTGCCACCGCCGGACTTCCTGTTGGTTGTGAGCCTGGCAGTGCACACTATGACGCGTGGTATAAATTTGTTGCTTCAAATACAACTCACGCGGTTACCATCAGCGGACAAGGCGCTAATTTCACTAATGCCCGGATACAATTATATAGTGGTACATGCGGGGCTTTAAACTCTATTACTTGTGGAAATACAGTATTGTCATCAACTACATTGAGTATTGGCTCTACCTATTATATAAGAGTTTCAAATGTTGGTAGCAACATCTTAAGTAACGGTGGATTCAATATCTGCGTGACGCATCCACCAGCTTCCATTACTGTGGCCGGCGGTCGTATGAATGAGGTTTACAAACAAACCGTGCTTTCCGGTTCCGGAATGTTACAATATCCATGGGAAGTTACCTATGGTCCGGACAATAATTTATGGATCACGGAAGCGAGAGGATACAAGGTTCATAGAATGGACCCCAATACGGGAGCCAAAGCGACGGTGCTTGATATATCCATGGGGAGTAGCTGGCTACCTTCTCCCGCTGATTCACTTAATGTCCAGTTTAACAGTGGCTGGCCTCAAGGCGGGCTGGCCGGTTTAGCAATTCATCCAAACTTCCTCGATGGAACGGGGACCAACGATTACGTATATATATCTTATGTACATCGCAACTTAGGCGGCAGTTCACCAACTGGTCTATTATTCAGAAATAAATTGGTTCGATTCACATACAACTCAGGCACTAACAGGTTAGAATCACCGATAGTATTATGTGATACACTCCCCGGAAGTAATGATCATAATTCACAAAGAATAATTATTGTACCTGTCAGTGGAACTAATTATTTATTCTATGCTTCAGGTGATATGGGATCAGGTCAGTTTGGGAACAGATTGCGTGCACAAAAAGCACAAAATCCAGCGTCATATGAAGGAAAAATATTAAGATTTAATCTGGTGTCTGATGGAGATGCCGGCGCAAATGCCTGGATACCGAATGACAATCCCTACTCTCCCACCAGCGCAGTATGGAATATTGGTATCAGAAACAACCAGGGCTTCGCCTATAATCCGGATTTGAACATTTTATATGGTTCATCACATGGCGCGTATAGTGATGACGAAATAAACATCATTGAGCCTTTCAAGAATTATGGACATCCTTTGATCATCGGCTATGCAGACGGAAACTATAACGGTAATTCCGTACAGGGAACTACTACGAGCGTATCAGCCGGTGCCCCCTGGACAGATAACAGCGGAATTTCTACTTGCCCGCCTGTTGGAAGCGAGGCTGCAAACAAGACTGCAATAGATGCAAGCGGAAACGGACTATATAAGGATCCTCTGTTTTCTGCTTATGCGGTATCCCAGGCTACTATCACCAATATATGGCAAACTAATCCCGGCAACGGCGGTTGGCCATCTGAAGGATGGTCCGGTCTGGATCTCTATACCAATAAAATAATTCCTGGCTGGAAGAATTCTTTGATAGCAGCATCACTTAAATGGGGGCGTTTGGTAAGATTAAAACTAAATGCCACCGGAACACAAACGATGCCTAACAATTCTGCAAATGACACCATCAGTTATTTCGGCAGTCAAAACCGTTTCAGGGATCTCGCTTTTTCTCCAAATGGTAAAGACATTTTTGTTGTAATGGATAATAATTCCACAACATCGGGTCCAGGCTCAGCTAATCCCATTGTACCCAGCTGTGCAGGTTGCGTTCAGAAATATACTTTCCTCGGATATAGTGATGTGGCCGGCAAAAGTTCAATTCCGACTTCTATTGATGTTACCGATGCTGTCGTTAATACATGCAATACAGGAACAACAATAACCATTGATAACACCAACAATAATCTTTGGGTTCCGATCACAGGCCCGGATGGAAATATCATGGCTGAAATTCATGCTAATGGGAATAATCTCGGCACTGTTACATCTTCCTTTTATAAAAACTCGGGACCGATCCGGATATCCGAGGCCATTCACTACCTCGACAGAAATATGACCATCACGCCACAAACACAACCGTCATCTACAGTAAAGGTCAGGCTTTATATATCCAAAGCTGAGTTGGATGCATTGATCGCGGACGGAGGCAGCAGTGTTACTGCGGTCGGCAATTTGAAAATTTTGAAAAACAACGACCCTTGCAGCAACGCTGTGATTAATTCAACCATAGAAATAGTACCTACTTATGCCGAAGCACACGGTGCCAATGGTTATATGCTACAGGCAGACATAAGCAGCTTTTCATCATTTTATTTTGCTGCGAACAACTTTACATTGCCGCTGGATCTTCTTTCGTTCACGGGACAATTACAGAATGACCATTCTGTATTATTGAATTGGAAAACCGAAAATGAGGTCAATACCTCTCACTTTTCAGTAGAACGAAGCACAGATGGTATTCGTTTTAACGGAATTGGAAATGTAACTGCTAATGGCCGTAACAATACAGGTGGCACATTCCATTACTCATTAACAGATAATGACGCGATCAATCAACCATCCCAAAAATTGTATTATCGTTTGAAATTGGTCGATATCGACGGAACCTACAAGTACTCCAATGTCGTTTCGGTTTCAATGCCTCCGATCACAGGTAAGCTTACCATTTCACCAAACCCTGTTATGAGCGAAATGAAAGTCACGCTTACGTCAATTGCTGATGGAAAAGTTCAATGGAAGTTGGTGGATAATGTGGGACGAATAATTATGAAAGGTGCTGAGCAGGTGAAAAAGGGCAATGGAAATAACTTTACCATTAACATGAATAGGTTACCCGCGGGTACATATAGCCTGAACGTAATGGGAGCAGGCATCGATCAGAAAGTTAAGATACAGAAGTTGTAACTGATTATAGTTTCTCTCCCAAATCGTATTTTCTATAACCCCGGTACTCACCGGGGTTATTCTTGCATACAACGAGAAAGGAAATCATTTTCATGGCCGAATAATGATTTATACAACAGACCTAAAATAGTCCCACTGAAATACCACAATAAAAATTTCTCCCCGGTGCGGCATTGTAATAACGACCGCCGGCTGCGTTGATATCATTGCCGAGACTGTAAACAACATCGAATGCATTATCAATACCAGCAAACAGATCAACCTTATTTTTTTTGTGAAATGCCTTTTTCCATCCTACCCTTCCACCAAGAAGATGATAAGCAGAGGCTGATTCAGTATTCGCATCATTTAAAGGAATTGGATCACTATAATAATAAGTGATATTAAAATACATCCCCGCCTTTAAATTAAGGTCCGCTCCTGCCGCAACGGTGTTCTTGGCTACGCTGGGCAATTTCTTTCCGCCATAATCATTTGCAAGCTGTTTAAAATCACTGTAAGTAAAATTATTCCAGGTATAACTGATCCATATCCTGCTATTACCGATAAAAGAATTATCCGGTAAAAGCGAATAAGATGCCTGGGCCTCTACTCCCTTTTGCTTTGTAGCGCCTGCATTAGTAAAGTAATCAGCATTGCTGGCGTCTCTTCTTTGAACGATTGCGTTTTGCAAACGATAATAAAATGCATTGGCTTCAAGATAGAGGTGCTTGTTCAACCAACTGCTTTTCAGGCCTGCTTCATAATTAATTCCGTGTTCAGCATTCAGGTCGGTGCTGATAACACTGGTGGAAGGTAATACCTCTGCAACTGTAGGAGGAGAAAAACCTTTAGCTATACTTCCATATAAATATAAATCTGCTACAATTTTTTTTGACACCGCCAACCTGGGAGCCGCTTCGCTTTTATAAGATCTTTTCTGCTCAGGCAATGAAGGAACGGAAAGCCGTATTATTTTGATTGAAGATTTATTAATGCTGAGGCCAGCCGTAATGTTTATTTCATACCTCAAGCGAAAATCTGCCTGGGCGAAAACTGACCAGATACTATTTTTCACATCATCATTGGTAAGGGCTGTTCCAGGTTTCCCATTTGCATTAGTATAAGTCCGGATATTAAAAAATCCTTTTTGTGCTTCGCCACCAAATACAAGCTTTGTTTGTCCATTTTTTGTTTTTGGTTTCCAGGTAAATACTGTCCTTCCGCCGAGATGAGGCTCCTTCCTGGCTTCATAATTCCGAAACGTTGGATTTTTAATAGTTGAATAAGCCCCATAAAATATGAAGCTGTTCTCAAAATGTTCGTTGAACTTATAGTGGTTATTTAAGCCGCCGAGCCATGTTTTCTGAAATATCGCAGCTTTCGCTTTATCAGCGCTTGGAAAAATTCCTGCAGCCGGACGGGCAGATTTAGGATTGTTTTGATATTCTGCTTTCGTAAGAGCACCCGGCGTTTCATAAAAAAGATCACCATAAAGAAAGTTGAACCGCAACGTTACTTTCTTACCGGCGGCTATTTGTGTCTGCCAGGTTGTTACATCCCTTCTCATCGAAGTGTGGTCCCGATAGCCATGACTCTGCTGATGAGAAAAATTAAATGTGTTCCTGAATTTCTCCTGTCCCTGATTGAATTGAATATTTAACAATCCAAGATCATAACTTCCATACCCAATGCTTGCTAACAGCGATTGGGCTGGTTGTTCCGGGTTACTGTTTATCAGAATAGCGCCGCCTGTTCCGGCACCGTACAAACTTCCTGCAGGGCCTTTAATAATTTCCAGTGCATTAAAATTAAAAAAGCTTAATTGGTTTAAATAGGTATTGCCTCCCGGATCTGTAAACGGTATACCATCCCAATAAACTTTTACATTCCTTACACCAAAAGGTGATCGTATTGTACTACCTCTGATATTCATACGATAACTCCCAGGCGAACGTTCCTCCATTCGTACACCTGGTGTACTATTAAGTGCCGGAAGAATATTTGTATTGCTGAATCTTTCGAGCCTGCTTTTGTTAATTTGATTTATTGCCGCAGGAACTTTCCGCAAGCTTTGATTCTGCTCGAAGGCTTTCACGATCACCTCCCCAAGTGTTTGTGAAGAGTCAATGACTGTATTTTGTGAATTTGAAAAAATAGAAAATGACAAGCTAAGAAGCAGGCAAATAGTGGCTTTTCTCATTGGTATTGGTTTTATAGCAGCTATACAAAGCTAAAGCTTCTAATGACCTAAAACAAAAACCGGGAGTTTTACACTCCCGGTTTGCTAAATCAAATACTAACTTTTCAGCTCTATCGCGCAATAACGATTTTTTCAGTTCTTATATGTTTGCTGTCGGCACTTTTAATAGTTAATAAATATACCCCGTTTGCGAGATTACTTACATCTACTCTTGTTGCAAGATCCTTACTCTGCATGTTTCTAAGCATCTTGCCAGTGATATCATATAGCAGGATCTGACTGTTCAAAAGATTATAATTATAGATAATAAAATAATTGGTTGCAGGGTTAGGATACACATCGATGCTTTTATTCCTTAAATCATCCTGCACATTAGTTTCAGTAAGCAACTCACTTATAGTTTTGGTTGCTGATAGCGTTTGATATGTAAATTCAAGAATGCTGCCGGGGTTTGCCGGCGTTGTAGTGACGCCGCCGGTAGGACCAGAGGTAGATCCGCTCGAATCACAGGCCACATAAATTTTCAAACCATCAGGTGAAACAACTACATCCCGGAACCTGCCTAACCCACGGAAGTAATGAATAGTATCCGAAATAATACTCTGTCCGTCATTACTTAGTTTATATCTTGAAACAGTGCCTTTTTTAAGATTGGCTACCAACAATGAATTTTGCCACCCCGGTATTGATGTACTTCCATAAAATTCGCTTCCGGAAGGTCCTACAGAAGGCCATAACATATTATCACCGCCGGAAGGTGGATTTGCTACCGGGAATAATGATCGTACAGGCTCTTTTACATTCAACGTGTTGCAATTGTTTTGTTCATTAACGATCGCATAACCTCCTGTAGTTCTTCCGTTATAATTGCCATCACACCATCCAATCACATTTGGCCATCCATAATTACGTCCAGCATCGATTATATTTATTTCATCATCACTGAAAGGGCCATGCTCATCACTATATAAAATATCTATTCCGTTTACGTTACCCCACACAAGACCCTGTGGATTTCGATGGCCAACGGAGTATACGGCATTCCCAAAAGGATTATCGGCAGGTATCCATGATCCGGCGCCATCTGGTTCTGTATTTAATCGCAGGATTTTTCCTTCATAGATACTTATGTTTTGCGCATTGTTAACTCTGTTTATATTATCAAACTGACCGGCACCCATATCTCCGACTGAATAATATAATTTCAGATCAGGTCCAATTGCGATCCTTGCTGAGTTGTGATCATTGCTTCCGGGAATATCCTGCAAAATTGTAACTGGAGATTCTAATGTTTGATTTAACAAGTTATAAGTATATCTCGCAATTCTCGTTTTTCGGACAGTGCTGCTTAGTGATTGATAAGTATATGAAATATAAACATACGGCATACCCGAAAGAAATTGTGGATGCAGGGCAAGCCCCATCAATCCATCCTGACCTCCGGCCCTTACCATTTGTGATCCCAATGTTAGCACCGTAGTTTTTGTACCAGTTACAGGATTCACAAAACTTACTTTCCCGGCAAATCTTTCCGTATACCAAATATTGCCGTCCGGTCCATAAACCAGATCATGCGGCATGCGCTGATTTGCTATTATTGTGCGCAGGGTAAACGTTTCGGACGCATTTCCTGGAATTAACGTAGTTACATCTAAGGGACTACTGGATGAGCTCTCATTTCCACCTGCATCTTTTGCTTTAATTGTATAATTATAAAGTGTAGCGGGCGATAAACCGGTAATGTTATATGATGTTGTGGTAATGTTTGACGGATTAATTTTTACGCCGTTCTGGTACACATCATAACCGGTAACACCTACATTGTCGGTTGAAGCTTCCCAATTTAATTTAAATGAGGTCAGCGCAAGAATTGTTGGGACAAGATTTGTTGGAGCCGTCGGTGGTTCAGTATCAGGGGCATTTGTAGTAAGATCCAAAGCTGTACTCGCCGCACTTTGATTACCTGCAGCATCCTTAGCTTTTACAAAATAACTGTAGGTGGTTCCAGCAGTTAATCCCGAAACATTGTAAGATGCAGCCGTAATATTCGATGAATTGATTTTTATTCCGTTTTGATAAACATCATATCCCGCTACACCAACATTGTCCGTCGAAGCCGTCCAGCTTAATGTAAATGATGTTGCAGTGATGTTGGATGAGGCGAGGTTGGTCGGTGCTGTTGGTGATTGTGTATCCGGCAACTGTGTAACCAGGTGTATTCCGGGTATTACTTCGCTGGGTGCACTTACAGGTTGTCCCGGCTTCGCCCAACCTACCGATAAATTATCACTACCTGTACCCTCTTTCATTAAGGCCTCCACATAATAAAGCTGGCCTGCCGTTAATGTTATCGGGATAGATTTTTGTGAAGCAAACTTATTCCATTGTCTAGCTTTAGTGGCACTCGTGTTAAAAGCAATCTTTATTCTATTCGATGTACTGGATGTGGTACTTAACCAAAGTTCAGCACTTTCGTCACTCGCTATCCAGAAAATATAATTTCCGGTTGACGGAGGGCATATATACCCGTACACTTTTATCCCAATATTGTTTCCCGTATTGGAGGGTGTCTCAAATACGGCGAGTGTACCGGACGCGGAAGGATTATTTGGGTAATTCGGATTTGAAGTGAGATTACTGACCGCGCCGCCACTAATGTTATTCCAGCGTTGATAATTTATAGCTCCTGCACCGGGACAACTTTGAGAATCGGAAATAAGAAATGCAAATACACATAAGGTGGAAAGGAAGAGGTGTTTCATAAATATTAAAAATTAATTTAAAAAAATGGTTCGTAATATAAAGTTATACCATTGGGTTTATCTTTAAGCAAAATTTCTTAGTGATTGGAATCAATTATTATATATATGAGGATCCTATTCGCAACGTAACGTTTGTTTACATTCATAAAATACCCGAAACTATGTCACCAAAAACTCTGTTTTTTTATTTCTGTATTTTTACTTCAATATTTAAGATATGCATCAAACAAACAAGCCAACAATCGGCATTACTTGCGGCGATTTGAATGGAATTGGGATTGAGTTAATCATAAAAGTATTTTCAGACAACCGTATCCTTGAACAATGTACGCCGGTCATATTTGCTTCAAATAAGGTTATTAATTTTTATCGAAAGACATTGCCGGAATTCAATTTTAATTGGCAGAATATACGAGATCTCTCGCGGCTGAATGCAAAACAGGTGAACATTTATAACTGTTGGGAAGAAGATGTCGTGATTACTCCCGGACAATTAACAGAAACCGGTGGAAAATATGCTGTAAAATCCTTGTTGGCGGCGGCACATTCATTAAAACAAAATGAGATAGACGGTCTTGTTACAGCACCAATTCATAAAAAAAATGTTCAGTCACCAGAATTTAATTACGCTGGCCATACCCCTTTTTTTAAAAATTTTTTTGGCGCAAGCGAGGTGGTGATGCTTTTATTCGCAAATCAATTCAGAGTTGCATTGGTTACCGAACATGTACCCGTGAATGAAGTAACAGCGAATATCTCAAAAGAAATAATTTTAAGAAAACTGAATATCCTGAATGAAAGCCTTAAAAAAGATTTTGGAATTGATAAACCAAAGATCGCTGTTCTGGGATTGAACCCACATGCAGGTGATGAAGGCTTAATTGGAAAAGAAGAAGAAACATTTATTAAGCCAGCAATAAAAGAAGCAAAACAAAACAACCTAATTATAACGGGCCCTTTTAGCGCCGATGGTTTTTTTGCAAGGCAATTTCATAAACGATTTGACGCCGTACTGGCAATGTATCATGATCAAGGGTTGATTCCTTTTAAAGCGCTGGCGTCCGGTGAGGGCGTGAATTATACTGCCGGACTTCCTGTGGTAAGAACCTCACCTGATCATGGAACAGCATTTGATATTGCGGGAAAAGGAAAGGCCGATGAATCATCTTTCCACACAGCAATTTTTGAATGCATTGATATAATTAATAACAGGAAACAATTTGAAGACAACCATAAGAATCCATTAAAAAAGATTACATCGATAATTCTCGCGAACCAGGAAGATGAGAGAATTGAAGAAAATTAATCAGCAATCACATCGAATAAAACAATCAATAATACTCCCAGATGGGTTTCCAGCTTCTGTAAACCTTTTCACCAGTAACCTTCTTTAAACCTCAGTGTTTATACATTTACACCAGGTACTTTTTCTATTCGTAACTTTTGCAAAAGGTAGAGTTACTACTTATAAAGAATCTTATCCTTACTAAGAAGAATTTCTAGTAAAAGCTATGAGAATTACGAAGTAAAATCTATTTTTATACCTGTAACATTAATCCTGTACCCGAGTGAGTCCCACCAAATAAGCTTTCTCGGTTAAGTATCAAAAAAGAGTTTTTAAAGCCCACTGAAAAACCTTAGGAATGTTAAGCATACGCTTCAACTTCCAAAAGAAATTAAACTGTTTAAAAGCTTAATAAACCCTAATTATCCAAAATCAACACCCTAAAAAGAAAACAATGAAACACTTTTTCAAATTAACGATTCTTGCTTCAGTTGTTACAGCTTTGACCTTCGGTCTTTCTGCATTTAATTCGGTAAAAAAAGCAAAAGCAACTGGCGATAGGTACGATCAGTGCCAGGTAAAAAAATAAAAATCACCCGGGAGGCGAATGAGTTTTTAGGTCTATTTGAATTGTCACTTAAATTTTATCATTTAGCGGGCAGGTCCTTTTGATCTTTGCTTGCTGCAAAACGATTCAGGTTATAGCTGATGCTGATCAGAAAAAAACTTGGAATCACATTGGCACGTATATCTTCAAAATAGTTTTCACCCACGATCCTGCTAATTCCCTTATTCTGTTTAAGGATATCGTAAACTGTGAATTTAACTTCGGCAGTGTTTATTTTGAAAAACTTTTTTGCAAGGGACATATTCCATAAAAAAACGTCCTGGTTATATCCCTCTGTACGGCCAGAACTGATGTAATAATCCACGTCAGTCAGGAAATAAAGCCGGATTTTAGGCCGGTAAGTGAAATCAAATGAATAGGCCTGGCCAAAATATTTTGTATTACTGTTTTCATCAAGATTATACGACGCAGTATTATAAATAACAGCGGCGCTGATCGCCATATCAAAATTGTCTTTTCCATAATTGATCCCCGCCGATTGATTTACCTGGAAAAGGTTTGTAAAATTCTTTTTCTTAAACAAAAGATTTGCATCCCTGCTTAAGTACATCAGATTTGTGAGGTTTATAGTGAATCCCTTCAGGCTTTGAATGGGAAAATTCAACGATGCCATCCCGGATCCGCTAAATGACCCGTCCATGTTTACTGGCTTGTAAATGACGGTCACTGCTCCTATTGAATCAATGCTGTTAACGATCTTATTATCTGTATGATTAACACTAAGACTGGCAGAAAAAAATCGTTGAGCGTTTGTTGTAAACGAGTTATAATTGATATTTATGTTATTTACAAATTCCTGCTTCAATGAGGGGTTCCCTGTTTTTATCAGCATAGGATTGCTGACATCCGGGACGTCTTGTAACTGCGACACACTTGGTTGATTACTGCGCCCTCTGTAATATATCCGGATATTTTTGGAACGCGTGATTGCATAGCTAACATTAGCAGTGGGAAAAAGATTAGTAAATCGCTGACGAATTGTCGTGTCCTTTCCCGTTGACGGATTGATGCTCCTGTTTTCCTGTTTGTTAACCTGATAGCCCATTCCTAACTGGTAATTGAATTTCTTTATTTGATGACGGAAATTAAATCCTGCCCTGTCTGATTCGTGTTTATATTCAAAGTAATTTGATAGTAATGGATTAAGTAAATCATATTTGCCTGAGCTTCCATTGAAATCATAAGTTTTCTTATCAGAAACATTATCATTCCCCGAATAAGCATAATTCACTTCAAATAGTTTGTTGCGGCCGATCGGTTCCGTATAGGAAGCGCTGAGCGTATTACCTCCAGATTCATTTTCCTGGAATCCATGCTGATTCAGATTGATAGCAGTAACCAGATAACCATCGCTGTTATAAGTTGCAACAGGTGACCGGTTGGTATTCTCTGATTCGTTATTACTTTTATTATTTCTCCATCCTAGTGTAAAAGTTCTGCCGACTTTTCTAAATCTCCTTCTATACACTAATTCACCTGAATAATTGAATCCATCTCGTTCATCATGCCGTGCCGAGTTTGTCTTCACCGCAAGATATTTAGTAGCAGCGTCAGAAAATGTGACACTTGTATCGATCGTTGTTGCTTCAACATCTTGTTTCCCGAAATTTACAGCGTATAAGATCGAGTTAACTGAATCGATAGCATATTCCCAACGTGCATTTAACCTATGCATTTTGTTACTATTGAGTAGATTACTGAAAGAGTGTACTTCAGATGCAGAGTCACCCGGCAAACTATTTCTTCTGAATTTATCTTGTACAAGAATCGTAGAATTGTCAGAATAAAAATAGCTGCCTCTGAAATCAATTTTAGTTCCCCAGGTATCATTAAAATTTATTCCTGTGGAAAGCGGTTTGCTAATGCCGCCCAACGACCCAGATGCATTGATCATTCCAGATCCAGTCGCACCTCCACCGGAAAATTGCGATGTGCCTCCCTGTCCCGAAGAATAATCCGAAAAATTATAACTGACCTTGTTTATATTATTTGCCGAACCAACTAACGAGATCCGCCGGTTTCCCCTGAACCGATTATATGAAAAATTCCCTTCATAGCGGGAGTTGCTTCCCACACCAACACTTGCTTTCCCAAAATCTCCTTTTCTTCTATCCTTCTTTAATTTGATATTAATTGATTTTGTTCTGCTGCCATCGTCGATCCTGGTAAATCTTGACTGCTCACTCATATCATCAAAAACCTGTATTTGATCCACCATTTCAGCCGTAAGATTTTTTGTTGCCAGTTTGGGATCATTTCCGAAGAATTCTTTTCCATCTACATAAACTTTTTGAACCTGCTCCCCCATTGCTTTTATTGAACCGTCTTTCTGCACCTGCACACCTGGTATTTTTTTTAAAACATCTTCTACGGTAGCTCCCGGTCTTGAATTAAATGCATTTGCCTTAAATGATATAGTATCACCATTGATTTTTACAGGACTGGCATCAGTTACTACCACACCCGTAAGCGTTTTATATTCATGCTGCAGAATGATTACACCAATATCAACAACACGTTGTGTTGCAGTGATAGAAAAAGAATTCTTATACCCTTCGTATCCCGTGAAAGAAACAAATAAATGGTAATCACCAACAGACAGGTTTTTTATTTCAAATGAACCTTTTGTATCAGATAGTGAATAGCTAACCAGAGATGAATCTTTCTGTTGCAAAACGGAAACAGTTGCATTAGTGAGCGATTGCCGGGCAGTATCAACCAATTTTCCTCTTACTGATCCTTGCGCTAATGAAATAAGAGGAAAAAAGCCTGTAAAAATTAATAGGGCCAGGTTTTTCATGAGACGGATTTATTGCAATAAAGATAGTTCCTGCGTTGTCTAATTACTATAGTATTATTAACAGGAAATCAATGATATAAAAACGAGTTCAGGAGGTTTTTATTTAAGGAAATTGCGACTTTATTAAAAATCTATTAAACGACTCCTGCTCATAACTGGCTGATGAAACGGGAAATCGAAACTATACGGAGTACTAAAAGAAAATTTACTGTGAAGAATTACAAAAATAGAGCTTATTTGAAAATAGCATCATCAACTCCTTTGTTGATCAAATACTCGGAATAGGTAATTTCAACTTTCCCTTTTTTATTTTTCAGGTTATCCTCTTGTTTTTTCCCAACCCCATCGTCATAATCGAAGGTTACACCTTTGGGAAGCTTATAATCTTTTGTGTTGAAAGAAAAAATTACTTTATCAGGAAGACCAAATAAAGCGTAATTACCGTAGCTCATTTCCAGCTCATAAGTACCGTTATCCCTGGTTGTATTTTTTGCCTTCAATATTAATTCTGCTTTTTCATCAATATAAAGGGTAGATAATACAATATCTGAATTTTCGTCTGTCGGTAAAAGCTTTAATATTCGTAAACCGGTGGTAGCTTCTTTCCCGGCATCAACAATTTCGTATTTACCTGCCGCTGAAAGAAATTTCGCAAGATTAATATTTACGGAGCCTTTGGGTATAAACGAAATTCCTTTTTCATTTACAATTTTCATTTTATCCGGCTTTTTATAATACACTTTTACGGAAGCAACGGGGGCTTTGATGAAAACAACATTTGTTTTCAGCTTGCCTTTAGCCGTGTAGTCATTTACTTTTTCAAGCTTTGCTTGTACTTTACTTATTAGGTCTTCCGGAATTTGTGCTGGAAGCTGACTTCCCAGTAAACATGCGGCAATTATGAAAAAAGCTCTCCTCATTCAACTTAAAATATTTTTTCTTTTAAAATACCAAAAAGCAATGCCCAAAAAAACAGCTGTGTAGCCAATAAGAATCCCGGCGCTTTTAATTATGGAAGAAAGATTTTCTATGGACCCTTTTTCCGTCACCCCCTCAACCCCCCTGACATAAAAAAAACCTTTCCATCCGAGCATGTGAGTTGTAAAAAGATAGGGCTTGATTGTTTCATCATAAAATGGTATCTGCATTTGTGTCAGTATAGTAAAAACAATTATTACGCAGACTGTCACCACAATCGGGCCAATAGAATTTTCCGAAAAAACTGAAAGCATAAAGGCTAATGCAGCAACACAAATAAGACCAATAGCTGCAAAGCAAAAGGCCAATGAATAACGCCATAGTACATCGTCTGACTCCATTATATTAAACTGCAGTTCTCTCGGCACGCCCAGCCAGTTTACGCCAAATAAGGCAATGCTTAAAAACAGGGCGAGCACGGCTACCCATATCAGTAATATCAAGGTATAAAAAGCTGAGGCCATGAACTTAACAACAAGCAATTTTACCCTGCTAACGGGTTTTGAAGCAAGTAATCGAAGCGTTCCCATATTTGCTTCTCCGGCCACCGCATCTCCTGCAACCAATGCCACAAGAATAGGTATATGAATAAGTAACAGGTTTAATATTACAAAACATACCAAATACCCATTCAAAATATCTTTAGAAGGTATCTGTTCAAAACTATCACCCATACCACTGAGCATCAGGCCCACATATTCCTCGCCCCCGAACTTTAAGGCTATTTGAATAAGAATAATAATTAATGCAATAACTGAAAAAGCGATATATGTTCGGGGCCGCTTAAATATTTTAAAGATTTCTATTTTAAGTAATGACATCATGTTAGTCGCCTGTGAGTGACAAAAAATAATCTTCGAGTGAATTTTTTTTATGCACAGAATAAATATCAATTTTCATTTCTGACAATTTCTGAATAAGAAGCGGCACATCATCTTTTTTCAATTGCATCATTATTTTTTTCCCATTGACACTAATTATTTTAGGTCCCCAATTTGTTTGATTCAGCTTTTGAACAAATTCACTGGCCGAGTTAGTCTCAATTTCTATCCTTGACTGCTCAGGACTCAACAATTCGTGCATATTTCCTTCAGCAATTTTTTTCCCTTTATGGATAATAAGTAAAGAATCAGCCACTTGTTCCATTTCACTAAGTAAATGCGAAGAAATAAATACTGTTTTACCAAGATCCTTACTCAGGTGATTAATTAGATTTCTGATATCTGCAATTCCCTGAGGATCCAATCCATTCATCGGTTCGTCTAATATTATCAGATCAGGATCGTGAACAAGCGCTACGGCAATACCAAGCCGTTGCTTCATTCCCTGTGAATATGTTTTTATTTTACTGTCTGCTCTTTCCCCAAGTCCAACCTTTTCGAGTTTATCCATTAATTGATTCCTGTCCAATCTCAAACCGCTCATTACGGCAAAAAGACTTAAGTTTTCAATTGCTGTCAGGTATTTATATAGATCAGGTTTTTCTATTATGGCTCCTGTTCTTTCTAATATTTCTTTTCTATGTGTTGAAAGATCAAGACCAAAGATTTTTATTTCACCGTTAGTAGGCCTGATCAGCGTCAATAACATTCTTATCGTGGTAGATTTGCCTGCACCATTTTCACCAAGAAAACCATAGACTTCCTTTTCCTTCACAGTAAAAGTCAGGTTATCGACTGCGGTTATTTCGTTAAATGATTTCGTTAATTCACGAACCTCGATGACAGATGACATATAGTACTAGTACGAAATTCAAAATTAGTTTTAAAAATTCTTTATTGGAAATGAATCTTTTGAAAACAGAATGAAAAAAATTCTATAGAAAAACTTGCATGGATTAAATGTGCATATTACGTTTGTGTCATCGTAAAGAATCCACTGTATCCCTGAAAAATCCCGACAAGCAAACCGTACTGATACCACCTCTAAAGAAAGAATTTACCGGTAACATTACGGGCAGCTTCAGAAGAACAAAAACATAATCCGTTTTATACATTCAACCCTAAGAAAATGAAAAAGATTTTTACTCTTTGTTGTGTTGCCGTATTATCGCTTTTTGCCAAACCTTCCTTCGCACAGATAAGCGAAAATTTTGAAAATGGTTTAGCTCCTCTTGCAGCAAATTGCTGGCAGTTCACAAACATGATGTACGCTACGAATCCATCCAGCTTTGCCATTTCCGGAAATGGAAGCCCTTACTCTGAACCCCCGGTAAGTTCGGATAGTGTTCGTATTATGCGCACGCCTTTCCTTTGGGTTGAAAATACGGTTGATGTTTCATTCATATATAAACTCAGCGGTAACCTGAATGGTATGGCAACAAGGTTTATAAAACTTGATTTGGTAAATCCTTCCGGAGACATCGTTCAAACTCTTGACAGTTTCCAGGTAACAAATACGGCTACGACTACTGTACTATACAATCAAACTTTTCCAGTAATTGCTCCCGGAGCGTATCGGCTTTCAGTTACCATGGGGGGAAGTACGGGTGGCGGTAATGTACGTTTGTCAATGGATGACCTGACTACCAATGCATATCTCTCCGGCTGTGTGGCTTCTTTGCCTGTTCATCTTATCAGCTTCCAGGGGAACATGAATAAAAACAATAAGGTCACGCTGAATTGGACAGTAGCCGATAATGAAACAGCAAAAAGTTTTGAAATAGAAAAAAGCTTTAATGGAAGAGATTTTTCAATAGCAGCTGTAGTATTTGCCTCTGAAAACCGCGGTACTGAAAACTACACATTTGCTGAAACAGTTAATGCCAATGATAAAGTGATGTACCGTCTTAAAATGATTGATAAAAATCATGAGGCAGATTATTCAAGGATCCTGATCTTCCAATTGAAATCTGTAATCACAAATAGCGTCAAGATCATCGGTAATCCGGTTAATGATAAACTTACTTTTAGCTATACCGCTACAACTACACAGGTTGTTGATGTAAAAGTGTTTGATATGACTGGAAGAGTGGTATTAAATAATAAGGTAAATAGCCTCGAAGGCAGAAACATGATAAGCCTGCCCTTGAGTTCAACATTTAAAGCGGGTATGTATGTGGTAGAAGTAAATGATGGAACCCAACTTCAATCATCCAAATTTGTAAAGCAGTAATCTTACTAACAAGCCATCTTCCTGAAATCTATGAGGGAGCGAGGGAAGGTAGATAAAAGCAATCCTCGTCAATTTAAAACATCTCCTGATACTAAGCCAATAATGCTGACGACCGGTTAAGACCTTAAAATTTTTCATACACTTAGAGTATCAACGGAGACGGGCCCTTTTTCTAAAGGGCCTTTTTATTTTTTCCCCCAACTCATAAAATAATCTGTGGTAATAGTAGTTTTTCATTCTAATAAGCTTGCATTACCAGTAATTCGATAGTAGATTTGTATGGAAGAAAACCCAACTATCCAGGTAAAAACCACGTTGAACGATCCGTACTGATACTACTCTTAAAATTTCATCCTGCTATCATTACGGTATTTTTCAAGCTGATCCCGAGGATCAGGACAACCATTGAATCGTGTTTTTAATTTCAACCCTACGAAAATGAAAAAAATTTTTACTCTTTGTGTGTTTGTTTTTGCTGCGATCATAACCAGATCTCAAGCAGTATTGAATGAGGTGTATCCGCAACCCGGTAATGGCTATCATGAGTTCTTTGAACTCTACAATGAAAGTAACAGCCCTGAAAGTCTCGATAATTATACTCTTGTTGCCTATTATGAAGAGCCCGTTGCCAAATCGGGGTTTTATGTCATTGATCTCCCTAATTATACAATGCCTGGTTATGGCTACTACACGTGTGCATCTGCATCGCCATTTGATATACAGGATCAGCTTGGATTAACAGCGAACTCAGATTGGAATTCTCTTGGGTCTTGCAGTGGATTAACCAAATGGGAAAGGAATGGTTCCTCTTATACGCAGGTTGCCGTGCCAGCAAATCTGAATGACCTTTTTGTAAAGATTACAGGTGCGGGAGGTGTCTTCCATGTATTTCTCTATAAGAACGGAATTCTTGTGAATGGTCTGATTGCCGGTTTTAGCACAACTGCAATACCCGCCTATTTAAAAACAATGCCGGACCTGCCCATTGACATGTCGTGCGGTTCTCCCGATTTTACGATTAATTTCAATTCAATCCCTGATAATGGTATTGAATACTTAACAAATTCTGCCGGAAGCAATAATGGCTATTACCGCAGTTCGGATGGTTTGTGCGGCGAATGGTTGAAAAGTGACCAACCAGGACAACATACAGCTGGCGTTACCAATGGTCTGGCAGGAAGCCTAAACCCGGCAAACCAGTTATCAATTGCCTCAGTCGTATCTCAATACCCAAGTGATCCCAGCAAAGCGTTACTGGCTTATAATATTACTGCAGCTCCCGCAGGCGCGTTTCCTGTTACTGTTGAAGTATATACTGACCTTGGGATTGCAGCCCAGTGGGATATTAACGATGTGCTGGTTGACACAAGAACAATTACCAGCGCTTCAGAAGGTAATCAATATATTATATTGCCCTCTTGGGACGTCGCCGTGATCATTGTGGTAAAATCAGCCTCAGATTGTTACAACAAAACTTTACCAGTGGGCAATTATTGGTCAGTATTGCCGGTACAGCTGGTCAGTTTCCAGGGAAATGTAAATTCAAAAAACAAGGTCTCTCTACAATGGAGAATTGAAAATAACAGAACGGTAGATCAATTCGAAGTACAAAGAAGCCATGATGGCAGGGAATACAAAACCGTTGGTATTGTATTCGCAAGCGAAGAAACAGATACAGAAGATTATATGTTCTTTGAAACGATCAGCAGTTTTGAGAAGGTAATGTACCGGCTTAAAATGATCGATAAGAATAACAATATCAGTTATTCCAAAACGCTTGTATTTCAAAACAAAGCAGTTACTGCTAATTCAATTAAAATTTTTAATAATCCTGTAGTCGACCAGCTTAGTTTTAACTATACTGCTTTTGCTTCACGGATCATTGATATAAAAATTTACGATATGAGTGGAAGGATTATGATGTCTAACAAGATAAATAGCCTGGAAGGGAATAATATGATAAGCTTTCCATTGACATCAACTCTTAAACCCAGCATGTACCTCGTAGAAGTAAACAATGGATCTGATATTCAAACCGCAAAATTTGTAAAGCTATAGATAATTCGTTTAAGAATGTTAAAGCCATCCTTAGGATCGAACAAGTCTCCCTGGTACCTGGTCGAAGATTAATTGTTGGTTAACACTTGAAGCTTTTATACACTCAGCGTATCAACGGAGACGGGCTCTTTTTCTAAAGGGCCTTTTTTATTTGTGATTAGTAAGATATGATTGCAAATTTTTCACGTACTCTTCAAACGCATTGACGCCAAATGATGTAATCTTGCAAATCGTTTGCGGGTAATTATCTTTAAATTGTTTTATTATTTCAATGTAGCCAGCTTCTTTCAATTTTTGAATTTGGACACTCAGGTTCCCGGCAGTAGCATTTGTTTTTTCTTTTAAAAACGTAAACTCAGCTTCTTTTACGCTTATAAGAAGCGACATTACCGCCAATCGTAATTGAGAATGCAATATTGGATCAAGTTCTTTAAACATTCAATTGTGCTTGCTCCTTTTTATATGAACGATATTCCTTTTCCATAATAATACCCGGTACCAGCCAGGCAAGTATAGCTGATGCGGCTGTAAGCAACAAGTCTATTTTGATTGATGTGTAAATAGCGATGATGCAGCAGATCCAGCAAAAAATACCGCCCCATAACATCGGCTTAAACTTACATGCAGCGCCGGTTACAAATGTTGGCATACCATATAACATTAAAAAAAGCGGGGCAACATACTCACTAAAACGAAATATAACCGGTTTCCCGGTTATATTTCTGTATTCATTAGCCCATGAACCCCATTCACCAAAAATATTATTACTGATATGGATTAATAGAAAGATAGAAATGCCAAACCCCAGCCATAAATAATCCATGTAGGCATCGTCATAGGATTTTACTTTTCGTTCCTTCTTTTCTTTAATACTTATAAATATTTGCGGAATGATAGCAACAAGAGTGAGCAAATAAATATCAAAGGGAAGTTTGTAATCAAATTGAACCTCCGATAGTCTTACTAAAGAACATATTGCAATAACAGCTCCCCACATAATGGCGCCAATACCTGTATCATGGTATGATTCTTTTGCTTTATTGATCATCATGGTGATCAGGTGCAGGCTTTCCTGTTCGGTTAATTTTTTTTCCTGTTCCATAAACTTATTTGTTTTGGATTTTTTCCTTTACACTCAACACATGTCCGGGAATAATGTAAGATATTAATATAGCCAAGGCCATCAACAACAATTGCCAGTCAAACGACACGTAAACAGCAATTACCATAATGGGTAAACATAACAGCCCTGTCCACTTTAAAAGAGGGAACTGCATTAATGCCCCCATAAAAAAGCAGGTAACTGCATAGACAAGTATATACAACGGAAACGCAACGATCCACAAATCATACTTACCGAAGAAAAAAAAGAGGCCGAAATAAAGAATAGCCTGGCTAATGCCAAAAACCTTCATCGTTTCCCCTACAAAAGTTTTTACGGTAATTTTTTTAGCATCCTTTATCCCTTTAATAATACTGGCAATTGCTCCGAGCCACACCAGGTTCCATGCAAGATAAGGTTGCTCAAAACGGGTAAACTTCATGAGTCCGAAATTCAAAAGCGCGGCAATGAAAATCAGCCAACCCCAAAGCAAAAGATAAAACGAATTGTTGGCGACGTCGTGCTTGGCCTTTTGAATCATTGCTTGAATGACCTGCAGGCTTTGTTCGGCGGAAAATTTCTGGTTGTCTTCCATAATGATCGATTTAAACCAAATGCCTTGTTAGAAACAAGCCATTTAAATATTTAATCATCTATTTATATTGAGATAAAAAATAGCTGACTGTTCCTTTACCCCAATTTGGATGTACTGTTGACGCAGGTTTAAAAGTTTCAAAAAGTTGCTTTGATTTTTCAAATAATACTTTTGCTTCCTCTTTACTTCCGCCAAATTCCTGGGGTGTATAAAATTTATCCTGGCCTTCAAGTAAATAAACTCTCGGATTATTAGCATCCAGTTTTTTCGCTTCGTCAAGCATTGCCTGGGCTTCTGGTCCATAAGTCATGTAACGGTTCATCGGGTCGCCGATCATTCGCAATGTTGCGATCATTTTCTTTACAATATATATTTCAGAATTGTCCTTCATCATTTCTTCAGCCTTCTTTATTTGCTTCTCAGCCTTGTCAGCATAAGGATCGGTTTTATCTGCTTTAGCCGCCATTATATCACCGCCGGCTCCCGCCATAAGACCCGCACTGGCATTACAAAACGCTGCGTAATAATAAGCCAGCCACTGATTTTTTTCCGCTTCGGCAATTCTTTCAAAAGCATTGGCCAGATCAGTCAACCCCTGCACACTGCTTGTGGTATCAACTGCTGCTATCTTAGGCTCCATTGCTTTTACAAATTTGTCCGGCATTTGGGCAAAAGAAAAGCTCGCAACACATACTGCAAACAAAATAAAAATTGTCTTTTTCATTGTTTATCGTTTTAAGTTTTTGAAATAATATTAAAATAATCGGTCAACTGTTTGTTGTGATCTATCAATACCAAAGCTGAAAAAAGCCCCGATATAAACAAAAATTCTTGAGGGAGGAACAATCTGTTCTTTTCTAAATCCATTGTATGAGTACTCATATCCATATACCTGTTTAATACCAAACACATTACTGAAAGAAAGCACATACACAACAAAGTTTTTTGTATTCTCTTTGCCTATACTTGGAAGATAATTAAAAGCAACACTAAAATTGTGATAGTCCTGTACTTTACCCATATCAGCAAAATAATATTTACTCCCGTCAAATCTTATATTATAGTAAGGCCGGCTGCTTGCATAATTGTATGCGCCATTGAATTGCACCTTCCACGGTTGTACAAATTTTTTCACTACTACCGAAGCAGTATGCTTTGCTGCAAAGTTTGGCGTAGTGGCATAAGGGAAATTCAGAAAATCTCTTCTTGTGTCAAGAAATGAATAAGAGACCCAATAGTCAACGTTCTTAATTGTTTTCTTATCTCTCCAGAAAAATTCAAATCCTTTTGCATCGCCAAAGCCATCATTATTTATTGCCAGGTCTCTTCCGTTTACTATTCCTGTTTTAACAAGGTTATCGTATTTTTTATAAAAAATTTCCGCACGGAAAGTTCTCACACTCGACACCTTCATGTATTGAGCAATATAATGCGTCGCCTTCATAAATACCAGGTTACTGGCTGAAGGCAAATACCGGCTTTCAGGATTTTGATAAAACACGCCATAAGCCAACGATGCTTGTGCCTGCCTGCTCAGTTTGTAGGCTACAGAAAAACGAGGAGCAATATTGGTCTTATCGATTAGTGATGATTGTTCAACCCGGGTTCCAATTTTTGCAGCAAGATCATTAGTTATATAAATATCACTTTCAGCAAAAACTGATTTAACATTTGCCTTTAACCTCGCCGGAAATTTTTGCCCGTTGTAAATAGTATAATCAGATTGCTCATCGCTATAGTTATATTCGCCGCCAAAACGGATCATGGATATTCCCTTCAATCTTCTTTCAAATATTAATTTGCTATTGAAATAATTCGAAGTAAGATCGAGATTAAATGTTTTGAATTCCAAT
This sequence comes from Chitinophagaceae bacterium, assembly GCA_025923075.1. GTDB lineage: Bacteria > Bacteroidota > Bacteroidia > Chitinophagales > Chitinophagaceae > VBAS01. The sequence continues at coordinate 8,326 of JAICGN010000015.1, read as the reverse complement.
CCTGCCAGGATCACTTCATTTTTATTCGCATCTTTCATTCCTGCTTTTATATCATCCTGGTTAAATGTATATGAGATGCCGGCATACATCTTCCATCTTTTACCTAATTTTTCTTTCCAAGATAAATTATGGAACGTATTAAAATTCGACACGCCGAACCGATCTAAATAACCGAGTGAATCAATACTCTTTTCAGTATAGTCGAGATTGCTTTTATTGAAGTATGCGTAATATTTTAACATCCCTGTTGCTGAGGTCTTGATCCGGAAATTGACATCGCCAGTGTGAAACACGGGGACCTCTGAGTAATCCTGTTTTTGTTTGATGATGGCAAATGCAGGGGCAAGGTTTGTATAGCTGTAAGCACCACCCCAGGAAGATTTTTTATTTTTTGATAACGCCTGGTATCCCCCGTTAACTCCAATGATGGATAAGCCAAGACTTGCTGACGTTCTTTCTGGCAGATCAATGGATTCCAGTATTAAAGCAGATGACAATGCCTGCCCGTATAAGGCTGAATAACCTCCCGTACTAAAAACTGTCCCTTTAAAAAGGAATGGAGAGAATCTTCCGTATGATGCAATGTTAGGAGAACTGCTATGAAAGAAATTATTTACCAAGGTGCCATCGATAAAAATTTTTGTCTCTTGGGCGGTGCCGCCACGAACAAACAATCCTTCGCTCTCTCCTACCTGTTGTGCACCCGGCAATGTTTTCAATGCCCCGGTAACATCACCATTCGCACTTGCCGTTGTTACAATATCAATAGGGTTAAGAACAGCGGCTGCTCTTTTTCTATCACTTGCTTCAAATATTCCCGCGCTGATCACAACAGCCGATAATTCCGTTACTTCCTCTTTTAAAATAATATCAACAGTTATTGTTCCTTTGCCGTCGAGTGCTATTTTTTGTTCAAATGGTCTGTATCCGACAGAAGTTGCCGTCAATAAAAATTCCCCTTTCTCTGAAGTTTTAAAAGAATACCTGCCCGATGAATCGGATGTGGCGCCATCGTAAGTGTCCTTTAAAGTAATGCTTACCAATGGCAACGGGTTTTTCTTATCGGTTACCTTACCCGTAACTGTTGTTTGTGCTAAAAGCGACTGGGTGAGCAGAAGAAGAATTAAGATTTGGACAATTGGTTTCATGGTCATTTCCCCTTTAGAACGACAAAAATAAAGTAGTTTATAACATAAACCAAATTTATTTTTAGTGTCTGGAAATGAAAAAGGCAGTCCGGCGGGACTGCCTGTACTTCGAAAGAGAACCATCACTTAATTCCAGCTGCTATTTTCTCTTTCTGTCAAGTTCGTAACGTTTATTGAATCAATATTATCCCGGCCCATTTATGTGGATTGGCCTTGTATTTATTCCTCATGATCTTCTGCGTTAGATTAAAAGCTTCATTCACGGATTTCTTATCCAGTAAATGGTCATAAAACACTTGCATAAATTCTGCAGTTGTATTATCCGGTACTGACCATAAGCTCATAATAAGATTTTTGACCCCGGCCATTTTAAATGATCGTTGTAATCCATAAACACCTTCACTTCCTTGAATATCACCCAAGGCGGTTTCGCATGCAGAAAGTACGACCAGCTTTGTATTTGGTAAATACAAATTTGAGATTTCATATGCAGTCAACACTCCATCCTGAATTCCTGAAACAGATTTTCCGGACCATGCATTGTTGGCACCCGCCAATAATAACATAGACCGTAGTAAAGGATTGTCCGACTGTGCAAATGTTTTACCTCCAGTCAAAGATTTACCAGGGTTTACGTTTTCAGGGTCAGCAAAAAATTTTCCATGTGTTGCCATATGGAGAACGGATGGGGAGTTTTTTCCGTTCAGCGCTTTTACAGATTCTTCATTTGCTTCAACACCCTTCAATGTCTTAATCGAATATTTTTTTTGCCGGGCAAATTTCGTGATATAGTCTACCTCCTCTTCAGTATAGGGCAGATCTGGTAAGCGGTCAGCAGTAACATTCAACCCTCTTAAGGCAATACTATTCTCATCATTAAGCTGGTAAGGTTTTGCAGCTGCTTTCAATTCAGCAGAATCTGCATTAAAATTAATTCCGCCATACATCAATAGTTTGTCAGATGGAGCAATAAATATGTCTTGCTGGTCCGAAATTGAAGCGGTCGTATTCAAATGCACTAATTGATACTGGTCGCTCAAAACAGTTTTTTTGTCTGAAATAACAGAGGCAAGATTTATCTTATGCAGCAACCCGGCAGATGAATAATAAACCCTGGAAATATTGCCCAGGTATTTCTCTAATGGTTGCCAAACAAGCTTATAAACTGAAGGTGAAGAATACAAAGAATCAATTGCACTCCACGAAGCCGCGTTTTTCAACAGTTCATCAATTTGTCTTTTTTCAAATAATTGAACCATTTGTGGTGCAGCCCTATCTTTTCTTAATACCAAAGCAATATAATAGATACTATCTGTCAATCGTTTGCCAGTATGAAATTGAAATTCGGCAAATTCGATAGCGGCTTCTTTGTCAGTTAATGACTGTTGTATTTTTTGCCAGGTTATTTCCTGCTGCCCTTTTCTGAATTGCCCTGAAGACCGGGTAAGGTCTTTCTCCAGCCTATTCGCTTTTTCTTCTAATAATTTTAGGTTTTCCTTTTTGTCAACAAGAGGTTTGGAATACCAAAATGAAAGCTGCTCTCTTGTGCTTACCCAACTATTGTACTTATTAATCAGGGTTGTATCGTTGGTATTATAAATAGATTGGCGGATCTGCTGAGAAGAAGACAAAATCACATTCCGGTTGGCAAGTGATACAGCATACGCCATATTTGAGTATTCATCAGCCGCAGTCAAACTATACGATAAAAAAATATCTCTGAGCTCATTGATCTTTTTAATATAGGATTGTTTCTCTGGTTCAGTCGTAAATGCGAAAATTCTTTTTGTTTGATCCCGCTGCGCATTAAATGCCTCTGTATAATACTTAGTTGCCTGTGCAAAGTCTCCCATCTTCCAGTATACATTACCCAAATTAATACAACTCTCTATATATTTAGTGTGCTCTTTGCTTAACGATGTTTCTCTTATTTCCTTGGCTAATAAATGAAGAGTTAATGATTTACTGTATTGCCCCATATGTGCATACAATACACCAAGGTTATCACAACCCTCAGCATAGTCAGGGTGTGTTTTGCCAAATACCTTTTCTCTTATCTGATTTGTTTCCAAAAACAGCGGTTCTGCCTGTTCATACGCTCCGCTATTCATGTAAATAAGGGCCAGATTATTGCAACTCTTGGCATATTCAGGATGTTCGCTGCCAAGAACTTTTTTCCAAATTTGCCTTGCTTCATCATAAAGAGGAGCTGCCTTATCATAATCCCCCATACCCATATATAAAGCGCCAAGGTTATTACAGCTTTTAGCATATTCAATAGTTTCGTTTCCCAATACTTCCCTTAAAACCTTTCGGGCTTCAACAAAAAGCCGTTCAGCTTTATCATATTGACCAAGCGTTCTGTATAGAAGAGCGAGATTAATACAACTCTTCGCATATTCGGGGTGCCTTATCCCTAACACTTTTTCCCCGATTTGGAGGGCTTCTGCATAAAGTAATTCAGCCTGGTCATAGTTGCCAATATCCATATATAGAATAGCGAGATTATTGCAACTGGCCGCATATTCAGGATGCTGGTTCCCCAACGTCTTTTCTCTTATTTGTTTTGCTTCAAGATAAAGCGGTTCGGCTTTTTTATATTGACCCGTTTCAAGATATAAAGCTCCAAGATTATTACAACTCGCGGCATAGAACGGGTGTTCTTTGCCTAATACTTTTTCCCTTATCCGTTTTGCTTCCAGGTAAAGTGGCTCTGCCTCATCAGGCTTGCCGGTAACCATAGATAAGATACCAAGATTGTTTAGGCTGGCGGCATAGTCAATATGTTCTGTACCCAACACTTTTTCTCTTATCTCTTTTGCCTCCACATAAAATGGTCTTGCCGTCTCATATTGTCCAACCTCAAAATAAAGTATCGCCAGGTTATTGCAGGTAGTAGCATAGTCAGCATTCTCTTTTCCGAATATTTTTTCCCGCAGGTTTTTAGCCTCGATTAGCAGCACTTCGGATTTTTCATATTGCCCCATAAGCCGATAGACACGGCCAAGGTTGTTACAACTCGCAGCATAATCAGCATTATCCTTACCCTCTAACTTTTCGATTACCTGTTTTGCTTCAATGTAAAAAGGTTCTGCTTTGCTGTATTGCCCCATTGCAACATACAGGTCACCGATCTCATTACTATTTCGTTGATAACTGGTAGTTAAAGCAGAATCAATTTTCAGTAAGCCATTTGCTTTCTCATAATATTCAATTGCTTTAGCATTATTTTTTTGATCCTGGAAAACCTTTGCGCTGTCCACCTGCTCTTTCCACACTTGACCGCTTGCCTGGCAAGAAATAAATAACAGAAAAAAAGGTATTGTCTTTTGAATCATTTTCATGATAGGATGATTTTGATCTGAACGTTCCCTGGTTTTTAAGATTTGCAAGATAATTTGGTCATAAGGACAGATTGCTAGCATTTTCATGCTAATTTGAATAAAAAAGTCGACCGTGTTTTACCAAGATCGACTTCTGAAATTACTGAAAAATATATTCTATTTTTTATACTGTTGTATCAATTGTTTGGCCATCTCCACCATTTTCTTAATTCCCTCTTCAGGTAAATTACCTTTCTTGAATTCTCCCAATACATCAGGCAATTTGTTGTCCATCTCCATCAGGAAATGATCTTCAAATTCTCTCACTTTGGTCACTGGTACATCCTTGATCAAACCATTTGTACCCAAATAAATAATAGCTACTTGTTTCGCCACTGCAAATGGAGTGTACTGTGGTTGTTTCAAGATCTCCACGTTACGGGCACCTTTGTCCAACACATTCTTAGTTGCAGCATCAAGATCGCCACCAAACTTAGAGAATGCTTCCATCTCACGATACAGCGCCTGGTCAAGTTTCAACGTACCAGCAACTTTTTTCATGGACTTGATCTGCGCATTACCACCCACGCGGCTTACTGAGATACCCACGTTGATAGCAGGACGAATACCGGAGTTAAAGAGGTTTGTTTCCAAAAATATCTGCCCGTCAGTAATGGAGATCACATTGGTAGGGATGTACGCCGATACGTCACCCGCCTGTGTTTCGATAATTGGCAGTGCTGTTAATGAACCACCGCCTTTCACCAAATGCCTAATGGTCTCCGGTACATCATTCATTTGTTTTGCAACATTATCATCGGTAATAATTTTTGCAGCTCTTTCCAATAAGCGGCTATGCAAATAGAATACATCACCGGGGTATGCTTCACGACCAGGGGGGCGGCGAAGCAACAATGAGACTTCGCGATAAGCAACAGCCTGTTTTGAAAGATCGTCGTATATAATCAATGCCGGACGACCAGTATCACGGAAAAATTCTCCGATCGCGGCACCGGCAAATGGCGCATAGAATTGCAAAGGAGCCGGATCACTTGCAGAAGCTGCGACGATAATGGTGTACGCCATTGCTCCTGCATCTTGCAATGTCTGCATCACACCGGCGATAGTTGATGATTTCTGACCGATCGCTACATAGATACAGTAAACCGGTTTACCGGCATCAAAAAATTCTTTTTGGTTAATAATTGTATCAACACAAATTGCGGTTTTGCCTGTTTGTCTGTCACCAATTACCAATTCACGCTGCCCACGGCCAATTGGGATCATTGCGTCAATCGCTTTGATACCTGTTTGCAATGGTTCTTTAACCGGCTCACGGAAAATTACACCTGGCGCTTTTCGTTCCAGTGGCATTTCATAACGTTCACCAGTTATTGGGCCTTTACCGTCTATGGGCTGACCCAGTGTGTTTACCACACGGCCAACCATTCCCTCACCAACATTAATTGATGCAATCAGCCCCGTACGGCGAACTCTTGACCCTTCCTGTATTCCTCCGGTCTCTCCCATCAATACCACACCCACATTATCTTCTTCAAGATTCAGTGCAATCGCACGAACACCATTTTCAAATTCCACCAATTCCCCATAGGCAACATTGCCCAACCCATATACCACGGCAATACCATCACCCACCTGTAACACCGTTCCAACTTCTTCAAGATCGGCCTTGGAGGTAAAATTGCTTAGCTGCTCCCGCAGTATTCCACTTATTTCTTCCGGTTTTATTCGTACCATATACTTTCGTTTATGCCCCCAACCCCTAAAGGGGAGTTTTTGGAAATTTACTTTTCAATATAGCAACCTAGGGATTCGATGCTTTTATTTTTATTTATGTACCAAACAACAGTAGTTCTATTTTACTTCTGTTGTGTCGCACTCTTCAACATTCTGTAATTCCACTCATCAAAGATTCCTCCACCTAAGTTCCCCTTTAGGGGGACAGGGGGTTATCTTATCTTATAAATGAAATCGTTATTTTCAAACAGTTTTGCTATCTGTTTGAAATCGTATGAAATACTTGCGTCAACTATTTTGTCACCTAATTGCAAAATAATTCCGCCGAGAATATCTTCTTTTACCACAGTTTCCAGTTCTAAGTTTTGCAGTTTGGTATTGTTTTTAATATACCGAACAATCCCCTCTTTCAATTCATCACTTATCGGAACCGCGGTGGTCACGCGCACCGAATAGATTTTTTTGTATTCTTTATACTGTCGTATAAACTCTGTACTTATTTCCGGCAAGATTCCTTCTCTCCCTTTAGTTATCAACAATCGTATGAAACTGCCGGTCAACTGCCCTACGCTATTTTTCGCAACGGCAGTTACAATCTTTCCTTTTGCGTCGGATTTAATTACCGGGCTGCGTAGCATATTTACAAAATCGGAATTGCTCTTACATACAGATTGCAACCATTGCATGTCTGCAAATGCCTCGTCCAGCTCATTTCTCTCTTTAGCCAGGTCGATGAGTGATTTGGCATATCTTGTTGCTATTCGTACGTTAGACATTGTTCAGCTTTTAGCTTTTGGCCTTTAGCTTTCAGCTGATGCCGGTTTTCGCTAACGGCTAACAGCTAATCGCTAACGGCTTCCTAATTCAATTTTATTTCATTCACAAGCCCTTTGATATAGGCTTCCTGCGCTTCCTTATTTTCCAATTCCCTTCTCAATATTTTTTCAGAAACCTCGATAACCATTTTACCTACCTGGTTCTTTACATCTGTAATTGCCCCCATCTTTTGCGCTTCGATTGCTGCAAGTGCTTCAGCAATAATTTTTGATCCCTCCGTTTTTGCAGCTTCTTTTGATTCATTGATGATCTTTTCTTTTGTCTCCCTTGCCTCTTTCAATATCTGCGCTCGTTCTTCACGGGCTTGTGCCAGCAATGCTTCATGCTCGCTTTTCATTTCCGCCATTTCTGCTTTAATTCTTTCCGCAGTTGACAATGCATCAGCAATGGATGTTTCACGATCCTTCAACCCTTTGGTGATTGCAGGCCATGCATACTTCTTTAAAATGAAAAACACAATAAGGAATGCTAAGAGTGTCCATATTATTAGTCCAAATGAGGGGGTGAGAAGATCCATAGTAAAACCAGTTTATGGTTTATAGTTTTTAGTTTATAGTTCTGCATGTTGTCAATGTTGAACAGACTTGATGCAGTATAAGAGTGCGACGCAACGAAAGTTAAATAGTAGCACTTAAGCTGGTAACACAATTAAAAATCAATTTAAAGAACTTGTCAAACTCATCTTGCTAACCGACCTAAGTCTCCTCTTTAGAGGGACAGGGGGTAAATAACTGCATCCTCCGCCCTGTGCTTTGGATGCAGTTGTTGTTCATTAAAGAACGGCGAGCAAGCCGACGATGATCGCAAAGAGAGCAGCCCCTTCTACAAGCGCCGCAGTCAGGATCATGTTAGCACGAATGTCGTTCAATGCTTCTGGCTGACGGGCAATAGCTTCAACAGCTCCTTTACCGATCTGGCCCACACCAAGACCGGCACCCATCGCTGCAAGACCTGCACCGATAGCACCACCCGCATTTGAATTCGGCACTTCGCTCAACAATACCATAAGTAAATCCATAATTGCTGATTTATTTGGTTATTAAAAATCTTAATGCGCAGCATGTGCTTCCTCATGATGTTCACCTTCGAATGCCTGGCCGATAAATACGGCTGTAAGCATTGCGAAGATGTATGCCTGAAGAAATGCTACTAATATTTCAATGAAATAAATAAATATTGTAAACGCAACGGCGACAGGTGCACTGGCAATACCAACTCCCTTGCTCATTGCTGAGAAAATAAAAATGAGCGAAATGAGAC
>JAICGN010000014.1 GCA_025923075.1 Chitinophagaceae bacterium | reverse complement strand
GCAACACTTACCTTCCCGTCATGCCTTCTTTCCATTTCTATCATTCTTTCCACCGATGCAGAATTTACAGTGACCGGCTTTTCAACATAAACAGGTTTACCGGCTTTCAAAGCCATTTCAACGTAAGCTTCATGTGAAGAAGGTGGCGTAGCAATATAAATTGCATTTACGGCTCTGTCATTTATCAATTCAGCAGCATCAGCATAGTAGTTCGGAACGCCGTGTCGCTGCGCAAAGTCTTTGGCTTTTTCAACATTACGACGCATCACAGCCATCAATTTTGAATTGGCAACTTTATTAAACGCAGGACCGCTTTTCACTTCACACACGTCGCCGCAACCAATGATACCCCAATTGACTGTTTGGCCAATGTTCTTCATGAAAGGTTGAGAGCTAAAAATTATTCAATAATGACTCAGCAATCTTTATTCTTGCTTTTATATATATCTGTTAATAATATTCTCCATGTATTCCTGTTTGCCGCTTCTTGTCAACGGCTCGCCATTGATAATTGCATAAGTTCTCAAGTCCTCAAGTGATAATTTTCCTTCTTCGAATTCTTTTCCCTGCGCTTTATCAAAAGACGCATAACGATCTTTTCTCACTTTTTTATAATCTGATTTCTGTAAAATATTATCGGCGATGATCAATGCTCTGGCAAACGCATCCATTCCGCCAATATGTGCATGAAAAAGATCCTCAGGATCTGTAGAGTTCCTGCGGATCTTTGCATCGAAGTTAATGCCACCGCCTTTAAAGCCCCCCGCTTCAAGTATTACCAGCATGGCTTCGGTAAGTTCGTTGATGCTATTTGGAAATTGATCGGTGTCCCAACCATTTTGGTAATCGCCGCGATTTGCATCAATGCTTCCCAGCAATCCGGCATCGGCGGCTGCCTGTAATTCATGAGTGAATGTATGACCGGCAAGTGTCGCATGATTTACTTCAACATTCAGTTTGAAGTCATTTAACAGATCATATTGTCTCAAAAAACCAATTACAGTTTCACAGTCATAATCATACTGATGCTTGCTTGGCTCACATGGTTTGGGTTCTATAAAAAATGTGCCTTTGAAGCCATTGCTTCTTGCATAATCCTTTGCCTTATGAAGGAACATGGCAAAATGGTCCTTCTCTCTTTTCATATTAGTATTTAATAAACTCATATATCCTTCTCGGCCACCCCAAAACACATAATTTTCGCCTCCCAGGGCAATTGTTGCATCCAAGGCAGCTTTTACCTGGGCAGCGGCATGGGCAAGCACATGAAAATCCGGATTAGTGGCAGCACCGTTCATGTATCTCCTATTTGAAAATAAATTGGCTGTACCCCATAAAAGCTTCACACCACTTGCCTCTTGTTTCTCGCCAAGATAATTGGTGATGGCATTTAACCTGCTGTCGTTCTCTTTGATATCATTGGTGTAATCAACTGCATCGGTATCATGAAAACAATAATAAGGCAAGCCAAGTTTTGTGATGAATTCAAAGGCTGCATCTGCTTTATCTTTTGCCCGTTCAACCGCGTCGCTTTTTTCATTCCATGGAAATAGATGCGTTGGCTCACCGAAAGGATCAGCTCCACTGCCACAGAAGCTATGCCAGTATGCACACGCAAAGCGCAACCAGTTTTTCATAGATCTTCCTGCGACTGTTTTATTTTCTTCATACCAGCGATAAGCAAGAGGATTATCTGACTGAGGACCTTCATAGTTGATCTTTCCAATACCTGGGAAAAATTCTTTCTTACCTGTAATAATTTTCATAAGCAAACATGAGTTTAAAGAATCAGGATATCAAGTTACCGGTTTTAGCAAATAACAGGTGTAAGTATGCAGAATAAAAGTATGCAATCATCGCCAAATTATTTTTACCTTTCTCTCCTATAAATGCCACATCATGGGACTATCAAATAAACCATCTTCGTTTTTAATTTTTCCCTGGGGATTACTATCAATTGTATTGGTACTGGCGCTAAACCTTGCAGTCAGCGATGCCTGGTTTGATAAGAACTGGAGCTGGATCGCATTGGTGTTAATCATTCCTGCCGCCATTCTTGAAAATTTTAAAGTGGGCTACTCCACCATGCGGATCATGTTTCTGAAAGTTTTCTTTTCATTGCTTTCTTTCCTGGTCGCTGGCATGGCCATTGGCTCGGCTCTCACTGGTTACCATATTTACAAATTCCAGGAGATTCAGGGAGTTAAAACCGTTCGATTACCGTGGTATGTAATACTTGCCTTAGGAATCCTGCTTTTGATCCAGGTAGCACAATTGTTCAGTATGCTGAAAGCAGTGAAGCGAGAATTTATGCAATTAGATCCCGACCAGTAAAGAACCCCAAACCCTGCCTACCGGCAGGCAGGCCCCTAAAGGGGCTTTTTGAAATCTTAGAATTGATTGAAAGCCGCTTTTAAAAACGGAAACGTGGGTAAACAAGAAATGATCTTTAGTTCTTCTGTAAAAGAACTTTCATTATCCATGAACTTTAATACCTGTTGAGGCGGATTTTTTTTAAAAAGAGCAGTAAATACCTCTTTACCTGTTGTTCTTTTATTGTATAATACATCAAGCAAAACCTTGTCGTAAAAAAGAAAACGAGCCGGAGTTCCCGGGATTTCAGATAAAGACTTATCATGACTTAGCAGGCACTCAGTAATTAACCGGGACTGCTTTTGTATAAATTGAAAAGTATACCCGCTTGAAGCTTTTGTTTGTCCCCCTGCACTACCTATGTTGTACCCGTTGCCCGTAAAAAAATCAAACTTCCTGGTGGTCATGGGTATCACGCCAAACTCTTCTTCAATGATTTTATAGTCGGCTATCTTCAAAAATTCTTTGAGGTAAGCTGACAATTCCTTGTCATATTCCTCGTACTTCAAAATATCTTTTGTAAACAACGTGTACTCCACCAATGCTCTCGTTTCTGAAAAAGGTAATACATAGGCAAATGTCGTTCCCCTGGCTTGGTCCACCCTGAAATCCATAAATGTTGCTTTGCCTGGATCAAATACAGCGTGTGGTGTTTCAATTATCCATCCTTTAAAATGTTGAAGGAGATTGATATCCTTTTTTGAATTTATACTATCAGGTTCCTGTTCCGGGAAAAAAGAATTAAATAATGTAGCATGCTCGAAACGTTGCGTGACATTATCAATTTCAATTGAAATACCCTCCCGATCACAAATAATAGATCCTATTTTGCCATATAAGATGTCAATATTTCTATTTCTTTCGATTTCCGAAAAGCAATAATTATAGAAATCAATCCCCCTGATCATCTTGTATTCATAGGGCGAGATCTCCATGATGTCTGAAAAATAATCACTGAAGAAAGAAAGCTTATCCCATTTCTTATAAACTACATTTTCAAAAAACCCATCCTCCTTTTCCCAGAAGCACCAGGTCCGGTCATTTTTTATCTTTGGTTCTTTATCAATCAGCAAAATTTTTTTGTCAGCGAATTTCCCGGTTTTGATCATTCGCATAACGACGCTCAAGGCAGCACAGCCTGCACCCGTAAAAATAAAATCATATTGCTCCTGTCTCCGCCCTATGGCGGATAACTTAGATTCGATCATACTTAATTATTGTAATTCTCAAAATAGGAAGACTAAACAACACCTATACTTTTGACTAAACTCCTTTAGGGGCTGGGGGTTTCTCTTTCCACCTTTTTATTTCCCGCCAGCAGTTTTCTATCCCGTCTAATTTTGTCCCAATATTTTTTATGAACAAGCAACATACCGAAACTTTCGCCATGATGACGATCGATGTGTTTGTGATGCATCTTATGCGCCCAGCGAATGGCACGGACGTATGAATTATTACTGCGTGTAAACCATTTGAAACGCTGATGAATGATCACATCATGAACCAAAAAGTATCCAACTCCATAGGCCATGATGCCAAAACCAATCGCCTGCATCCACCATACATGATCAAATGATCCGAAATAGATGAGTAAGATACTTGGCACTGCAAAAATGATAAAGAATGCGTCATTCTTTTCAAAAAATCCCGGCTCTGGCTGGTGATGATCTTTATGTAAATACCAAAGAAAGCCATGCATGACATACCGATGCGTAAGCCATGTAATACCCTCCATAACAATGAAAGTCGCAATAAGAATAAATATGTAATAAAGCCACGTCATTTATAATACCCCCGTTCCGCCTGAGGCGGAGAGTTTTGAAGTCTCAAAATATCTGTAAATAGTAGTTGCCATAATTACTTTATCTCAACAGTTGAATTTGCATACCGGTTTTTCCACCATTCTTCAATCTTCGGAAAAGCAAGATGAAACCATGCCGTGTATTTCTGTGGATGGGTTTGCATCGTAGCTTTTATCTCCGAAATTTCCTTATAACAAAAATCACTTACCTCATCAGGATTACTATTTATTTGCCCTTCATATTCACCGGCGAAAACATGATCAAATTCATGCTCAGTTAAACCATTATCATATTGCGCTTTGTAAACAAAATCAAAGATCTTTTCAACCGGTGTTTCAAATCCAAGCTCCTCTTTCAATCTCCTTTGTGCGGCAGCGTCTGTTTTTTCCCCTGGCACCGGGTGACTGCAACAGGCATTTGTCCACAAACCGCCACTATGATATTTTGAAGCTGCTCTTTGTTGCAACAGCATTTCTCCTTTACTATTAAAAATAAAAATGCTGAAAGCTCTGTGCAATAGACCTTGCCTGTGTGCTTCCATTTTATCCATGACGCCGACGAGGTCATCATGTTCATTCACCAATATTACTTTATCATTTTCCATTATCCGATAAGCCCTAACTGGTTTTTAACTCCCGCCCTTAAAATTATCATTGCTTTTTTATAGTCCGGGATGCGGATCCTTGCCTCTAATACGCTTGCCGGTTCCAGGCTCTTTATTTTCCTGAAAAGTGACAAGTAGTACTTATAAGCAACATATACGCCAAATCTGGATTTCATTGGCAATTTTAATATTCCTGAATATGCGTTTTTGAAATCGCTATAAATATCTTCTTCAATTTGTTTTTTATCGCTGGCTGTAAAATTATTAAAATCACAACCCGGAAAATACATCCTTGATAAACTATTGTAATCGGCTTTTATATCCCGCAAGAAATTTACTTTCTGAAACGCGGCGCCCAGCGCCCGGGCAGGGGTTTTTAGTTTTTCATAGACCTCTTTTCTTCCCTCGCAAAAAACATAAAGACACATAAGCCCTACTACTTCTGCTGAACCATATACATACTCGTTAAAATTGTCTTTGTCGTATGCTCGCTGTGTGAGATCCATTTCCATGCTGTGAAAAAATGCGTCGATGAGTTCATGGTCAATGTTATACTGATCAACTGTTTTCTGAAAACTGTTCAGTATTGGGTTCACACTAATGCCTCTTGTAAGAGCTGCATATGTTTCATCTTTAAACTCTGCCAGGAGCGAGGCCTTATCATATTGATGAAACGTATCGACGATTTCATCGGCAAAACGAACGAAACCATAAATATTATAAATGGGTTGGCGCATATCCGGATGCAATAAGCGAATAGCAGATGAAAATGAAGTACTGTAGCCGGTTGTTGTTATTTCACTGCACTTAGCACTCACATTATGAAATTTTTCGATCATGTTTATTCAGTTTACTCATTAATTAATTAATTTTTCATGGTAACCTTTAGAAAAACCGCTGTATTCTTTTATTACTTCTTTTGCTACCACCTCGCCACTTATCAAACAAGGCGGAACACCTGGTCCCGGGACGGTTAATTGACCCGTATAGAACAAATTTTTCACCTTTTTGCTTTTGCAGGAAGGCTTAAATAAGGCAGTCTGCATTAACGTATTAGCCAGGCCATAGGCGTTGCCACGGAACGAATTGTATTCAGTGACAAAATCCGAAACGGAAAATGTCTTTTTATAAACGACCGCTTCTAAAATGGACTGGCCGGTGTGCTTTTCCATTCTTTCCATTACCTGCTGAAAATATTTCTCTCTGATCTCTTCATCGTCTCCTTTCAAACCGGAAGCGATGGGTATGAGTAAAACCATATTGTCGCAGCCAGGGGGAGCAACCGTGTCATCGGTAACTGAATTTATGCTTACATAAAACAGCGGGTTGGTTGGCCACCGCGAATCGTTATAGATCTCGTTTGCATGTAGCGCAAAAGGAACATCGAAAAACAAAGAGTGGTGTAATACATTTTTCAACTTCTTATTCAATCCGACAAAATATAATAAGCAGCTTGGCGCCATTACTCTGTTGTCCCAATACACCTCACTGTAACTACGATATTCTTTAGGCAAAAGATTTTCTTCGGTAAAATGATAATCAGCGCCACTGATGATCACATCAGCGGAGTGTACCTTTTTGTTTGTGATTATTTTTTTTGCACTAGCCTCTTGTATAACTATTTCTTGTGCTTCTTCATTAAAATGAAATTTTACCCCCAACTCAACTGCAAGCTTATACATAGCTTTTACTACCGAATACATCCCTCCCTTCGGATACCATGTGCCTCCTTTAATGTCAGCATAATTCATCAGGCTATAAAGTGCAGGCGTATTTTCGGGCAAGGCACCAAGAAACAAAACAGGGAATTCCATTAGCTGGCGGAGTCGGGGATGCCTAAAATGTTTTTCTATATGCTTTTTTATCGATGTAAAAACATCTAAGCGAAGAGCACCTTTGAAAATATCCCGGTCCAAAAATTCGGAAATAGAACGCCCTGGTTTATGAACTAATTTATTGATTCCTACTTCATACTTAAAAGCCGCTTCCGTTAAATATCTGTCAAGTTGCTCACCGGCACCCGGCTCAAACGCATTCACCATTTCTTTAAACTCGCTATAATCAGCCGGGACATCAGTAAAACCATCATCCCAATAAACACGATAGGAGGGATCGAGACGTTGCAGCGAATAATAATCAGTAACCTTTTTATCAAATTTTTCAAAATAATTTTCAAATACATCGGGCATCCAATACCAGCTTGGGCCCATATCAAAAGTGTACCCGTTTTCTTTTAATTGTCTTGCTCTTCCGCCCGGAGTGCCATTTTTTTCTATCACGTTAACATCCCATCCTGCCTTCGCCATAAACGAAGCGGCTGATAAACCTGCAAAGCCACTGCCTACAATAATTACTGATGAAGACATAAGAGAGATTTAATACCTGCGGATTTTTTCTTTCAAAAGTTTCCTTGCAAAATGGATCCTGCTTTTTATGGTCCCCAACGGCTCGTTCAGCCATTCCGAAATTTCGTGATAGCGGTAACCTTCAAAGTACAACAAAAAAGGTACTTTAAAAATTTGCGGTATTTGATAAATGGCCTTGCTTATTTCTTGCAGCTGTAAAGAATTTTCTCCTGCATTTCTTACCATTACATTACTCAAATCGCCCAACCTCTCATTATTCGAAGTATCAAATATGATCTTTTGCTTCGCCTTCCTGCGATACTCATTGATAAAAATATTCCTCATGATTGTAAAAAGCCATGCTTTAATATTAGTACCTGTGCTATACTTATCCTGGTTTGCTAGCGCCTTATATAACGTTTCCTGGAAAAGATCCTTTGCTATTTCCTGGTCACGGGTAAGGCTTACGGCGAATGGTTTTAAAGGATCGGCATTACTTAATAAAAGCTCGTTGAACTCAGCTGCAGACATAAAACTCTTGTTTAACTTTTAATACCATAAAATTAAACAGAATTGAATGTACGTAGTATTCCTGTTTAAAGATGAATGATAACTAAGCTAAAAACGTTCAACAAAAAAATACCATGAAGGATGAGAAGCGGATGTTCACAGTGCGGAAATAAATTCTACTAATTCAACAAGGGAATGTTTGAATACAACATTTTTGGGGAGAGCTTTTTTATAGTCCTGTGTGATATGCCCGGATACAATAATTTTTGATCTTGAAATCTTCTCTGAAGTTTGGGTAAGAAATTTTTGAAAGTTAAATCCGGATGAAGTCGATGTAAGATGTATATAAACAAAATCAGGTTTTTTGATCTCAGCAACAAATTGCGCATCTTTCAAAGGCACATTAGCCCCAATATAAAACACCTCAGCCCCCTTTCTTTTTAACAGATAGTAAACAAGCAATAAGCCAAGCTCATGATGTTCTCCTTCAGGTAAAAACAGAAGAAAAGATCTTTTGACTTTTATAAGTGACTTTGCCTGGTCGATGCCAACGATCAACTTTTGGCGAATGATGTTTGTAGTCAGATGCTCCTGTGCAGGATTGATATGCCCTGTTTGCCAAAGGATCCCGATTCTTTCAAAAAAAGGAAAAATAATACGAATGATGGTCTTTTCGATCCCACCCGATGCGATTTGTTTATCAATTAATTTTTCAAAGCCCGCCGTGTCCAGATCCACCATTAGTTGGATCAACTCGTTTACAATACGTTCCTGCGGGGCGCCGGCTATATTCAATTCTGCTACCCTCGCCTGCACGTCGCTAACCGACATCCTGTTTATGTGAGATATTTTATAGCCGTATTTATTTAAGATGGAAATATTTAGGATCGCCTTTAAATCATCATTGCTGTAATAGCGAATATTGGTATTGGTACGTGAAGGTTTAAGAAAAGAATACCGCTGCTCCCAGATCCGGATCGTATGCGCTTTGATACCTGAAAGATTTTCAAGATCTTTTATGGTGAACTTTGTCATGTCTCATAATTACAAATGACCGGTAAAAAAGTTCAAACAAAAATTTATAGTTCGGGGTTTAGCAGTTTTCCGGCATCAAGCAATTCTTTTAAACCATGAGCTATCGATGAGCTTTGCAAATGGGTAAAATGATGAACATTGTGTAAGTCTGTCCCTGCAATATCATAATATTGATGTTTTATGAAATACCGTGCAAGTTCATGAACTGTTTTCCCATAAACTCCCGCCAATGACAGTATGTTGAGTTGAAAAAGATACCCAGCCACTTTCAATTCTTCAAAAAACTCCTTACTCCTTTCATGATAGATATATCGTTCGGGATGTGCGATCACGGGCTGATAATTCTGCATTTGCATTTCAAAAAGTAATTCTTTAAAATTATATTGTTCGCTTGCCATTGAAAATTCCACCAGTACAAGATTATTCCCAAATGTCAATAGCGGCTCTTTATCAGCAAGCAATTTTTTTAAATTATCATCGAGAAAATACTCAGCAGCTACCCCGAGCTCCACGTTTATTCCTTCTGTTTCCAAATGTTGTTTTAAAGCCTCGTATCGTCTCAATATATCATCTCTCTTATTGGGATACATATCCTGCATAATATGAGGCGTCGTGATCAGCTTTTTAAATCCAAGGTGGATCAACCCATTTATCATCTCTACTGAAGTAGCAAGGTCAGGAGCTCCATCATCAATACCCGGCAATAAATGAGAATGCATATCAGTCTTAAGAAGACCAAAATCAAATGCATGAGATTCTTTTTTCCCCCAAAGCCTCATAAAAAATCTTTATTTTATTCGATGATTCTTTTTATCAAGCAGATCATGATACAAGCCGCTCATATCATTCACCAAACGGTGATAACTGAATTTGCTGATTACATAATCTTTGCCAGCATTGCTGAATTTTCGGCGCAACAATGGATCATTAACCAGCATAAGCAGGTTATCTGAAAATGTTTTTTCATCAGTTATTTCAGAAAGCAGTGCAGTTTTATTCTCCAAAACCACATCAGCAATTCCGCCGACCCGCGTTGATACTATTGGCTTACCAGCAGCTTGTGCTTCAATTAAACTTACCGGTGTTCCCTCATTGAGTGATGTCAATGCAATAATATCAAGCCCGGCAAAAATAGTATCAACATCTGTTCTCCACGATGTAAAAATTAACGGATCCGGGTGGACCGGGTCGGTATGTTTTGTGTATTTTATTCCAAGGCTGTTTGCCATTTGTTGGATCGCCGCCCTGCTTTCTCCATCGCCGACAATAAAAGCCTTGACTTTTACTGAAGTATTATCCAAGACATATTTTAACCCTTTTAAAAAAAGGTAATGGTTTTTGATTGGAACTAACCTTCCGATTATTCCGATAGCAACGGTATCATCGTCCAGGTCAAACTCGGTTCTGAATTGATGTCTCTTTTCATTCTGGTTAACTATGAAATTATCGAGATCAAGTCCAAGTGGTATTACCTGGAATTTATCCGGAGCAGCAATTCTGAAGTCCCCGGATAATTCTTTTTTCTGTACATCACTGATCGCAACTATTGCGTCGCTTAACCCGGCAAGATATCTTTCGCTTCTTATAAAGAAATTTGTCTTCAATGAATTAAAATAAGAATGAAAGATATGACCATGAAAAGTGTGAACGATCACCGGCACATTAGAATGCTTTGCAGCCAGTCTTCCCAATGCTCCTGACTTAGCAGCATGTGTGTGCACAATATCCGGTTTGAATTCCTTAATTAATTTCTTTAGTTTATTATACGCCGCCCAATCATTATAAGGAGAAATTGATCTTTTCATTTCGGAAATGCAGGTGGGCTCGATATTATTTGCCATGGCCAAAAAATCAGCATCTTGTTCATGATCCTCTTTGCCGCCAATAACAAGCATTGTGTCGAAGTCGGGTTGCATGTACCTTGTAAGATAGACGGCATTTTTCGAAGGTCCACCGATGATAAGGCGATTAAGTATTCTTAGAACTCGTGGCATTTACGATTGCAAATTACTTTAGAAAAATTGTATAAAAGAAAATGCGAGAATAAAAACAAATGTCCTGGTCAGATTTCCGATCCATTGAAAAATTGTAGGGTGAAACCAAAGAAAAGATTCATCGGTTACTGCAGCTTTGGTTGTTGGCTTTTCACCATTAACAAAGGATTGGATTACCTGTCTTAATTCAGGGAGAACCGCCGCATATTGCAGGTAAGGATATGTGTAAAAGTTATCTTTTCTGGACGGCTCGATAAAGACTTGCTGAATAATTCCACCGGTATCCACCCCTGCGTCGACATAATGAACAGTGGTGCCAAAAAGATTCTTTTGACCTTTTGCCACCGCCCAATAACCTCCATGTACGCCCCGAAATGCAGGTGTAATTCCTGTATGAATATTGATAAAGGTTGAAGAAACAGATTCAAGTGTCTTTTTTGAAATGATCCGGGTGCCATTGACAATAATAAGATCAGGATTTAGCTGCTTGATTAAAGAGCGTCCTTCATCTGTATTGACATATCGTATTCTTTTTATTAAATGCTCCGGGGGAGCGGTCTCATCAAGTTCATATTGCCTGAAAATTTCCGTCTTCCTTTTCTGAGAAAAACTTTTTATAAGTGGCGCTATACCGAGAAAAAATATTACCTGGCCGATCGCATTTAGATACCCCAATCGTTTGGCCCTGTTTAAAAATTGTTTTTTCCTGGGAATTGGTTTTTCAAACACTACTGCTTCAATCTCAAAATATTTCTTAAGGTAGTTATACACCAAATTTGTCGAATCACAGTCCCGCGCAAGAATAATGATCTTTAGTTTCATTTATTTTTAGTTCTGTCGTAGATTTCTGTAAGATTAAGTGATTCCATTTTTTGCTCACGGTTCAGTCGATCGTAGAATTTTAAAGCCTTTTCAAGAAAGCTAAAATTTTCGTTCATGTATTTTCCAAAATTGTGCGGATGCCACCATAGTTGATAAATTAATCCATTATCCGCGGCAAATTTCATTCCCTGTTTAATTCTGTTAAGCTTCAACCCATCAAGCACTCTAAGTTTTGGTTTATAGGGCCGGAGAAAACGACTCGCCGGTATATTGATAATATCACCTGCCGGCGGTACTGAATGACAATGATGTCCTGTTATATTCAAATATGCATCGGCAAAACGAATTCCTTTTCTAACAATATTTTCATTCTCTCTCGATATTGGTTTGTAAGCCCGGGATAATTCATTACCACGATAAACGCGTAGTCCTTCTTGTAAACATGCTTTGACATGTTCATCAGAATATTGATTGCGGGGGAAAACGATGCTCTTTATTTCAATACCGTCTTGTTTTGCAATTGTCATCGCAGCCCGAAGGTCGCTTCTGAATTGTTCGACTGTGGTATTTCTTTCAAGTGTATAGAAATGCGAAAAGGTATGTGTACCGATTTCCTGTCCCGGTGTTTTTTTTATTTGCCCGATCAAGGCAGGAGCAAAATGATACGCTTTTTCCAACTCGTTTTGCTCAAGATATGGATAGGGATCATACTCCTTCTTGTAATAATTGGGTCGGTCAGCAGGCAAATAAGAAAGCATCTCTTTTTTCTCAGAAAAAAAAAGAAAGCCAACCGTGGCCCATGTACAGTGCACATTATATTTTTCAAATAAAGCAAGCAACCGGGGAACTACATGGTGAACATTGCGAATGTTTTCCCCATAGTTCTCCAGCGTGCGGTGATCTCTTACACCCCAGAAAAGTTCGAAGTCAAGTGATATGGTAAAGATTCCCTTACTCACAACGGTTTTACATAAAATATTTCTTATACCAATGCTGAAAGACGATCAATACCCATAGCTGCTCTACAATATGGCCAGGCGCATTTGAATAAAGTTGTTTTTTCATACAACTGATATAGTCGGTATTAAAGATCCCTTGTTCTTTTACAAATTTTTCATTTAGCAAGTCATCGAAAATATACGTATGCAGTTCTTCACGAAACCATTTCAGCATCGGTATCTCAAATCCTCTTTTTCCACGGTTATAAATTTCAGGAGGCAGAATACTCCGGAATGCATCTTTTACAATCTTCTTTCTGCCTGCCTTATTTATTTTATAGTCGGACGGCAATGAAAACGCAAACTCCACGACATGATGATCAAGAAAGGGACAGCGAACTTCCACGCTGTTTGCCATACTCATTAAATCAACTTTAACGAGCATATCGCTAATCAGCACCAGGTCAAGATCAGTTTTTAATACAGAATTGAAATCGTCATTGATATTTGAAAGATATTTTTCTTTAACCGAATCGATGATCGAGCTATTGATCTTGCCGCTCGCTGTATTTGCAATTAGCTTATCTAAATCACGATCAGAAAAAGTAGAAGCCCAATGCCAGTAGCGATCTCTTGCGGAAAGTCCTGCTCCCTCTGCATATCGATGCAATTGCCGGAAAAGATCAGAAAAACGATTGTTCCGGCTTTTTGGCATCATTTTCCAGATCGGGTACCCCATCCTGACAATACTTCCTGCCAACGATTTTTTCCGCGCCACCCATTCCGCGTAATGTTTATTATAACCGGCAAATACTTCATCACCTCCATCACCCGAAATAGCAACTGTTGCATGTTTTCTTGTTTCCATGCAAAGAATAAATTGCGGTAACGATGCGGAATCCGCAAAAGGCTCATCAAAATAATTCAGCACATCATAAATATGAGACAGGTAGTCGTCAAAACCAAGACGAAATGTTGCATGATTGGTCTTAAATTTTGAAGCAACAAGTTCAGCAAAATGGGTTTCATCAAAGTACTGTTCACCTTTAAAGCCAATCGAAAAAGTATTCAGCGATTTTTGATGTCTGCTTGCCAATGCCACAATTACTGAGGAATCAATGCCTCCGCTAAGGAAGGCGCCGAGTGGTACATCACTTATTAATCTCTTTACTACTGCATCTTCCATTAATGCAACAAGGTCCTTTTGTGCCTGCTCATACGACGGTGCATTTTTGTAATTATAGCTGGGGGTTAGCTGATACCATTTTTTTTCTTCAATATCTTTTCCTTTTAAAATTAATCTTGACCCAGGTTCTAATTTTCTTACATGCTTTAACATACTCAACGGCTGCGGGATATATCCTAATTGGAGGTAAAGCTGTAAGGCTTCATAATTTAATTCTTTTGGAATTCCGAAATCGTATAAGGCTTTTATTTCGGAAGCAAAAATGAACCGGTCATCATCTATAAAAAAATTAAGTGGCTTTTTCCCGAACCTGTCTCTTGCTATAAATAATTCCTTGCTTTCTGTATCATAAATTACAAATACAAAAAAACCTTCCAGCAATGGAAGGCATTTCTCTCGTTGCTTTATAAAAAGCTCAAGTAAAATCTCGGTGTCTGATGTGGTGCGTAATTGTTGTTGTTCTTCGGCGGAAAAATATTTATTGCGGAGTTGCTGGTAGTTGAAAATTTCACCGTTGAAAATAATAGCATAGCGTTTCCCCTTATCCCACATGGGTTGGTTTGCAGCGGCACTTGTATCAATAATGGCTAATCTTCGTTGTGCCAACCCCATTTCATCGCAGAGATAAATGCCTTCGTCATCCGGCCCTCTCGACTCCAGAGTTCGGATGGATTTTCGTAATTTCGAAACCTGTTGCCGGCCCCTGTCTGTCAAAGCAACTATGCCAGCAATACCACACATACAATATCCTTGATTTTGACGCAATATATCACTATAACTGATTTCATTTTACTTCCATTTTATCTTTTTGTCGTCTTTTTATTTGCAGCTTATTTTAAAAACAAATACTATCCAAAAGGTCATCCGCTCCGCCCTTATTTTATGCCTGCTTTTACCCTGAAGATCTTTGGAGCCATTCTTCTCGGCGTCATTTATCAATTTTACTATAAAGGCGGAGATACGTTAAATTATTGGGCTCAGACTGATGTCATCAATTCCTCGTTCAGCGATTCGTTTATCACATGGTTTAGATTGATCACCGGATCAGCTGACAGATATGATGTGGATGCTTACAAATACACAATTCAATTCTATTGGTATGGGACCTCATCTCCTGAGTATCTTATTTCCATTATCGGCGCATTGATTGGTTTGTTTACAATGACCACTTACCTGCCTACAGCAGTGATTTTCGCTGCAATCTCATTTATCGGTGTGTGGAAAATGTATGTTGTGTTTACAAAGCTTTATCCCCGACTCACAAAACAAATGGCGTTTGCTGTGTTGTTTATTCCCAGTGTCATTTTTTGGGGTTCAGGTTTTATGAAGGATACTATAACATTAAGCTGCATAGGCTGGGTTACACATTTTTTTTACAGGATATTTTTCGAAAACAAAAAAATATTTATAAACGCAGTCTTTGCCCTATTGTTTCTCTATATCATTTATATTATCAAGTCCTATATTCTGATGGCATTTCTGCCTGCAGCGATGTTGTGGGGCGTAGGATTGCTTTCGTATAAAGTAAGAGATGCAAGACTAATTATTTTTGTGCGTTATGTTCTATACGCATCCACTATTGGGGGTCTTGTGTTAGTTGGCGGAAAACTACAAACTGAGATGTTTGGAGAATATAACATTGAAAGTTTAGCATATAAATCTCTTTCCACAAGGGATTATCTATTTAGGATCTCAAATGAACAGGATGGCTCTGGGTATACACTTGGCGATATGGATCCAACTTTATTGGGTATGCTTGAAAAAGCACCTGCCGGCATTAATGTCACATTATTCCGTCCTTATTTATGGGAAGCACGGAAGCCGATAGTAATGATCTCGGCTTTAGAATCTCTTCTGTATCTTATATTCACTATTGTCGTTGTATTTAGAAATAATCCGATCCGCCTTATACAGCGTATTTTGGCAGACGAAACTCTTCAATTTTGCCTGATATTTACATTGGTTTTTGCATTTGCTGTTGGTCTTTCAACTTCAAATTTTGGGTCGTTGGTAAGATATAAGATCCCGTGTTTACCATTCTATACCGCATTTCTCATTATTCTGTTTTATCCCCCGAAGCAGGAATTGATTTTAAGAAAAAAGAGAGATGAACACAGGAAGCTGGCTGTGTAGACTGTAATTCTTTTCAATATGTTCCTTACCTGCATGTCCCATTTGTAATCGCAGATGCTTGTCTGAGATTAATTGTTTTAAATAGCTCTTCCATTCCGAAGGAGATCGAGCAATAAACCCGGTTTTATTATGAAGTGTAACTGTGGCATTAATACCTACGTCAGAAGCAATTGCAGGAATTCCGCAGGCATGATACTGGATCAATTTAAATCCACATTTGCCTTCAAACCATTGACCTTGCTTCAGCGGCATTAATCCAATGTCCATTCTTAAGAGATCCTCGATCTCTGACGTCTCTTCCCATTTGCTAAAAATAAAATCAAACCTCCATGTAGGCGATTTATTGGAAATAATATAAACATCGAAATCCATTTCCTTTCTCAGTTCCGAAATTATTTGCTCTATCTCTTCAAGATTGTGTAAGGTGGTATGGGAGCCCGTCCATCCGACGACCACTTTTTTTCCATCTGTCTCCTGTCTTTGTTTGTCTTTGCTTCTATCAGTGTCAAAAACAGTAGGAAGTAAAACGACATTTGGATTGTAAGTCCGGGCATAGCTGCAAAGAAATTCATTACCACATGAAATTTTGTAAGCCCAGCGAATAATATACTTGATCTTCCATGTCGATTTAAAAAATCTTTTTTGCCAACTCATTTTTTCGCCACCAGGAATCCAAATAGCGTCGTCAAAATCATAGATAATTTTTTTTCGGAAAATTTTTGCAAGCAGCCATTCAAAAAATGGCGGTCCCACCGGCGAGGCCTCACGAAGTATAAAAATATAATCAGCACCAGCAGATTGAAATAAATGGCCCATACGACGAAGAAATCCCATTATCATTCCTGAAAATTTTTTTGCTACATGCCCTTTCATGTAAAGGACATTCCAGGTAGTTGTATCAAGAAATGAAAGGACAGTATATGAGAAACTGTTTTGAGGCAAATAGGGAAGATATTGTTCAACTCTAAATCGTTGTGAAGGAGCTGAGCGTTGAGGATAAGGAACCCAAAAATGGATCTTTTTTTTGTTCATCCGTTTGTACAGGATCTTATGAGGTCAACTGGTTAAAATAGCGGAGATAAAGATCACGGTTCGCATGTACAGAATATTTTTCCTCTACCGTTTTGCAGCCCGCATCACCTAACTTCTTTCGCAATTCAAAAGAATCTATCAACAAGCTGAGTTTTGCAATCCATTCATCATCGCTGTCCGCTAGAAAACCGTTTTCACCATCATTTATTATTTCTGAATTCACTCCTACGGGTGACATAATCGTTGGTATGCCCAATGCCATGTACTGAAGCCCTTTTAAGCCGCATTTACCTTTTGCCCATTCACTGTCCGGCAGCGGCATGATGCCAATATCAATCTCATTCAACTCCTTTAGTTCATCTTCCTTTTTCCACGCCAGTCCTTTAATCCCAAGCTCATCATTTTTATACCGACCATCCCCAATGACTTTAAAATAAACTTTATCCGTATACTTCTTTTTTATTTTGAGCAGAGCATTCAATTTTGTTTCAAAATGTTCTATTGTCGTTATTGAACCACTCCAGCCGATACAAATCCGGTCCTTAGGCAGCTTTTCAACTGACTTGTATTCATCTGTATCAATAGTGGTTGGCACAATAACTACATTTTTATTGAACTGAGAAGCATAATTCGCCAGGTATTTATTTCCGGCAAATACAAGGTCACTCACCTTGATAATGCTGCTTGTTTTAGCAGGATTCTTTAGTAAGGAAAATATCTTG
This sequence comes from Chitinophagaceae bacterium, assembly GCA_025923075.1. Lineage (GTDB taxonomy): Bacteria > Bacteroidota > Bacteroidia > Chitinophagales > Chitinophagaceae > VBAS01. The sequence continues at coordinate 40,482 of JAICGN010000014.1, read as the reverse complement.
TTGGCAGCAGAAACATTTGGCACCCAGATACTATCATCAAAAGCAAGGATCATCCTTGCTTTGCGCGCAAATCGTCTTTCAAAAAAAGGGGTTCCAAAAAAAATCGCTTCCCGATAAACAAATACAATATCATATTTTGATGCTTTGCGCAGATCCTTTAGCCGTTGTAAGATGCTCTTGACAGCAATTTTCGCCTTTCCGAAATAATTTCCTTTTGAATAAAATATTTTATCATCCTTTTCATTCAGCAAAAAAGAAACATCTATCTGGAAACCGCAAGAGCCCAGGTAGCTAAGATATTGCTCGAAGCTGAACCGCTGGCCTGGCGATCTGTCGGGATAATGATTAGTGAGGATTAAAACTCTTCCGCTCATGAGTGCATTGGCTTTTGTGGTATACAATGCCAGTTTGGAGTTTTTTGAAAAACAATAATATCAATTGAACCTGTTTCTGTCAGCATTTTCTAGTTTTTTGAAAACTTTTGAATTCATATTTAGATAAGTGACCGCAACCATCCTGATACATTTCGACATCATTCCTTAAGTTACACGTGGTCATTGGTAAGACGAGATAATAGTCAGGAGAAACCTCCATCAAGTGATATATCGGCACGATTCAGATTATCGTTAGTAATAATCATATCAATGACTTTGGTAACATTTTCTGCTTTGATAAAATTTCCATTTTGCATACGAGCCGCATGACCTTTTCTAAACTCATCTGACATTTGATTAAACACCGGAGAACTCTCAACAAGCCCCAATGATATAATGTTAAAGCGTTGCATTTTATAAGCATTCGCAAGGCTATGCATAAGCCCTGTCAAACCTGACTTTGCAGCAGCATACGAAGGATCATAGCTTCCTTTTCGTTTTGCTACCGATGAAAAAAATATTGTAACAGCCCCGCTTGTTAATTTTTCCTTTAATGACTGCAGCAACAATGTTGGTGTGATAAGATTTAGCTTCATCATCTTTATAAAGTGTTCCTCCGTAATTTCCGCGATACCCATTGAGGGGTTTATTCCCTGGAAAAAAATAATTGCATCTATTGTATAATTAATTTTTTCAGCGAAAGCCTTATGGTCATTTGCAGCTGCAAAATCAATATTCAATTCACCCGGGTGATTTCTGTAGACCGGGTGTAGGGTATAATTCTCATTATATTTTTCAATAAAATTCTTAGCCAGGTAACTATTTGCCCCAAATATTAATATGTTTTTCTTTGATCGCTGCATCGCTTTATAGATATCAATTATATAGCCATTTTAAAACGTCGTTTTAATCTTCGCCCTTGTAAAATATGCTTTACCTCTAATGCTACCTGTATGCAGGTTGTTACTTTACCCGATAAAATGGTAAAGTAATTATTTAAACCCTCATATGTATAAAGTTCTGTCAAACGGGCGTCATCATCATTCTCATATACTGTCCTTGTTGTTCTATTATAACCAGCTAATTGTACATTCTTAAGAAAAGGCATAAAAAAAGAGGATCGATCATAGATGTTTCCGGGAGCTCGTAATTGATCATCAGTTATGTTCAAGCGGGGAAATTCGGGTTTTTCCATCGCCAATTTTGTATCGAGCAATGAATCCTTTACATGGTATAAAAGAAATTCATTTTTTCTCATTCCTCTGGGCATTACCGAACAAAAAGGGCCATCCATTACCGTCAATCCAAACTGAGCTGACGGGTATTTAAAAACAGGTATCATTACATCTTCATATAATAGCTTTTTCGGAGGAATGTCAAGATAAGAGTTGATCTGATTTATATTTGAATAAGTGCAATTGATCACTACGTCGTAACCTTTAATACCGGTTGTTAATCGAGCCTCAAATTTACCATCAGCAAGTACTTTTAACCCTATACATTTTGTTTTTAAAAGTATATTAATATTGGGGTTTGCCAGTTTTCTTTTTAGGATTTTCTTTAATGTAAAGAAATCCCAAATTGGTTCCGGCACGCGGAAACAAGCTTCTATTGAAGAAGGATCTAATAAGTTGTCACCCGGTATTTCTTCATCATAACCAATACCTACATTTTCACAAAAATTCAGGAATTCAGATGGCGTGGTTTTACTTCCTTCCTTCGCTATTGCATAATAATTCGGGAATTGATAAACTACTGCATTGCCAAAATGAAATAAAAAAGACAGTAACCCTTCTATGCTTTGTTCTGCAGTTGCAATGCTTCTCAGGTAATGATACCCAAGATGAATTCGATTATGATTGATCCGTGATGCCATTTTCATAATATCATCTTCTGCTTCAGCAAGATCAACCTGTACATTCTTATCCGCTAAAATCGATGCAACTGAGCTTCCAAAAAGCCCGCCTCCGATTACTAATACTTTCATTGAGTTTATTTTCAGAAATTATTAAACGATAACTATTTTGAATTCGCAAAATTACTGGTAAGCCTTTTAAATAGTGGAATTTATCTAAAATCATTCCGCGTCAGACGAGCTATAGATTTTTTGATAAATAGAATGTGCAATAGCATATGACCTGTATCGTTCAGCTACATGCACAATTGCTTCCCGTAAACTATTTTTGAATTTCAATAATTCTTTTATCTCTAAAACCGCCCTGGCGATCTCTGTTTTTTGAGTAAAATTTACGATCACACCAATTTTTTCCTTTTCAATGATACCGGAATCATCGGAAATATCCGGTGAGATCACCACCGGTAAACCCATTGCCCAGTATTCCCCATCCTTTATTGAAGTGCAATATCTTTTGGTAGGTACCGGCTTTACCGGGTTAATGGCAAAATCCCCCAATGATAGATAAGCTGGTATTTCACTATGAGAAACGTACCTGCTGATAACCACTTCACCGGGAAGCCCTACTCTGCTGCATTCTGCATCTATTTCTTCCCGGGACGCGTTAGTAAGCATCAAAAAGCGAAAATCATCTTTCCAACTATCATAACAAGCTTTTATAAAATCAAATACTTCTGCTTTCAAATAAATGCCGCCAAGTTTGCCCGCATACACACAGACGGTTTTGTTTTCAAGTTCCAATTCCTTCAAAAGATGCGTGTCCTTTTCTTTCGGGGAAAATTTTTCCATATCTACACAAGCAGGCTTTACAAAAAAATTTTTAACACGTACGCCATACTTTTCGGCGGCATATTGTCTCATGCCTGCTGTCGTTCCGATAAGAGCTTTTGCCTTTTGAGTTTGCTTTTTTTCAAGTGAAAATAAAATTCGAAATGCCAGGCCACCTTCTCTCCAGGTTCCATTCTCTACCATGGCCTCAGCATGCGGCTCATAGCTGTCAATTACAAGTTGCGTACCTGTGAGTTTACTAAGAATATAGGCAATACCCCCTGCAGGAGTACAAAAAGCATGAATTGTTTTTATATTTTCTCTTTTAATTAGCCAATACCATTTAAAAAGATTTCCGGTAGATGCCAGGATTTTTTTCAAGCCAAACCGTTCGTAAGGTTCAGGTAACACCCGCATATTCCTGGCAGCCCATTCTTTATTTATCATATCTGTTTCACCTTTACTTAAAGCGATATGTTGCTGTTCGGCAGTTATCAACAGAATTTTCCTGTGTGGCGAAATTATCTGTCTTATCATATCAACATAGGGCAAGGTGTAAGTTTGCACCAACGCATCTTTAAAGCTCCACTGAGAAAAAATAAGAATATTGCCTGTCACTTCAATCAATGATTCGAATGGTATTTTTATCTGATTTAGTTTCTGTTATTAGCTTTTTGATTATTCCAGCCTTAATCTTCTTTTGAACTAAAAGTCTCTTTGAAAAAGTATAATCTCTGTTATAAAAAACATATCCAGATGCAATACTTTTTTGTGAATGGCCTCTAAACTCCTTATCAGCTTTTAATTTATCCAGCGCTCTAAGAATAAGACGGTTCCCCAGATCGATGGCCTTAAACTCCAACCTTCCATATGTATCAGTTTCATCTAATTCGATCGTATCCGATAAAATAATATTACCAGTGTCAATGCCCTCGTCAATAAACATAACAGTGGCACCTATGAAATTGATATCATCATTATATAAACACCAAAAAGTACATGAAGGACCGCCATTATAATATGGAGACAGACCGGTATGCATATTAATAATGCCAAAAGCAGGTTTTAATGCAAGGATATCCTTTTTTACTATCCTTGTCCCGGACACAACAATGATATCATGGGGATTATCCTTAATAAAATCGATTGACTCTTGTTGGTTAATGTTTGCCACTTCAAGTGTTGCGGTCTCGTAAAATGATGAATAATTACGATAGCCATCCTTCAATTCCCCGGCAATATTCTCCTCAAGAAACCGAAGTCGGAATTTTTGGTACAACTTCTCAAGAATTTTAACGGGGTTGTAGTTTACCTTTTCTAAATAATTAATGAGGCGGCCTCCCTTTGAGAATCTGTTTTCATAAATAATACCCACCAATTCGTGTTGCGCTGCCAGCATATGGGACAGCGCCATATTCTGAATGCTGTTACTTGTCAGAAGTAATACTTTCATCGCCCAAATAATTTATGAAACCCATTTATACGAAAAAATAATTCATAGGGATCTGAATCAGAAACGTTGAATCTTGGAATACGATACCGATAATTAGTGTCTTTAATTTTTCTCAAATTCACAAGTCTTCCATCTACTGCAAAAGCCGCTTCATAATGTTTCTTCGCTTCTTCAGTTACTTTATCCGAATAAGAACCAATAGGATAAGAAATATACTTAATAGGAGTTCCCAGTTTGCTTTCCATAATCATTCTCGACTCTTTTATTTCCCTTGTCAACGAATCCGCTTCTTCTATATTTTCAAGCATTGGATGGGTTACGGTATGACTTTGATAATCTACTGTTGATTTTGTATTATTTATTTCGCTCCAACTCATCACCGCTATATTTTTTCTATAAAGCCCCTCACCTGTTTGATTAATTATTTCTTTGAAGCTGTTGTGGAATTTCGCATACGAAAGTTTTTTCAAGCACATGGTGAGCTCTTTCGCAGCCACTATCTTGCCGCTTTCGCTTGAAAGGTTATAATGTAGTGTATTCTTACCGTCCTTGAGTATTATCTGTTTAGCATTCGTCTCATGGATACACATATTTAACCACGTAGTCCATATAGGTTTTCCCGTTTCTACACTTTCTGTAGGAACAAACATTGTAACCGGAACTTTGTTTTCATTCAAAAAGGGTACGACATTGTCTAAAAAGTCCCTATACGCGTCATCAAAAACAACAAAACAAGATGATTTAATCTCTTCAACGTTCGTATGGAATAAGTCGTCTAAATGCCGGTATTTGTATTTATTTCCGAAAAACCCGATTATTTTTCTAAAAGAATCGGTCGATAATGGAGACCAATATGGGTCCGAATCATCTGAAACACGATGAAAAAGTAAAATTGGTACCAATAAATTTCTATTGTTAATAAATTTTAATAAATGACCAACCCCCATAAAATAAAGTGCTCTAAAAAAACTTTTTCGCAAAAAAAAGTGAAGCTTTCTATCCATTCCTAAAATAGTTTTTTAGCTTATTAATCACCAGAATGTTTTTAATAAGAAGCATTATTTTTTTTTTATTAATACCGTCAATTCCTATTGATTTAAAAATAAACTTCAGACTTTTAAAATTTTCTAAGTCAAGGTAATTAAATACCGAACAAAAAACATAAGTACCGGATCGTAATCTCTTTATTTCGCTATCCGATAAATTTATATGCTCTTCGATCCATTGCGTAGCAAATAATCTTTTCTTTGCAGTTTCCTGGAAATTCTTTGTCAGGGATCTTTCATCATGATCAACCAGCGTTAATGTTGTTTTATCAACTATGAATATTTTATCTTTTGCAGTGTTTTCCAGCAGAAATATCCAATCTTCCATGGTGACCAGTTCACGGCTCTCCCTAAATAAGATCATATTAGGGTTTGCCACCCTTACGCAGAAATTACAGGCTAATCCATTGCTCTCTAGAAACAATTCTTTATCATACCATCCTTCTTTTACTTCCTGAATTGTGGAAGCCTTTTTTTTGTTCTTGTGTTGCCAATCATGTTTTGTAGCGATGAAATTGACCGTTCCAAGTTTGACTATATATTCATTTAGAGTTTCAAGATGATTTCTATGCATCAAATCATCTGAATCAAAAAAAAGTGCAAATTGTCCATTTGCCACTTTTAATCCAAAATTTCTTGCAGCCCCTCTTTCTTCATTTTCCTTATAAAAATATCTTAGTCTCTGATTACTGTTGTACGTCTTTTCGATTACTTCCTTCGTATTATCTGTACTGCCATCATCCACAATGATCACCTCGAAATGAGGATAGGTCTGGGTAAAGACAGAATCAAGGGTATCTCTGATTAGATGAGCCCTGTTATACGTCGGTATGATAATTGAAAAGGAAATCATTTACTATGTGGTTTCAATTCTAATCAAAAATTCTTCGTATTCGTTTCATTGATCTTAAAATAAACTCCGGAATTCTCAATTTTGATAAAATGACAGCTAATCGTGGGTCCTCGTTTATCCAGCTATCTGAAAAGTTTCCTTTTAGTATTTTCATCAACCTTCTTGCCTCATCAACTTTTCCTGTCCAGTAGAGATCTTTAAGAACATGTCCGAGTTGAAAACAAAGTGCTTTTCTTTTGTCGACTGCGGAAACAATTGTTTCATCCGGACGGAAGGAAAAGGAATGATGATAATCTATTTCTCCTTCATATAAACCGGTACTTCTTAAAAATTCAAGTTCATCTTGCCACGAAAGGTTTTTGCAAAGACATATAAACGTTTTTTTCCAATCTTTGATGAATTTATTGCTTTCAGCCATTGATTTACTTTGATCATGCATCCTGTATTTCGAAAAAACATTTTTTACAGGTAAAAAATTGCAGACAAGGGAAAGTCTCATGAACAGATCATAATCCATACCATAATGCAGGTTCATGTTTAAGTGACCAACAACGTCAAGATATTTCCTTTTGAAAAAAGCTGATGGCTGAGGGAAAACCATCCCACTTAAATAGGCTTCTTTGCTCGGCGTCTGATAGGTGGAAATATTTATTCCTTCCAACTTTTCCGCCTTAAAAATAATCGCACTTCCATGTATAAGGCCGATTTTTTCCGATGCAGATTCAAAATGGGTTGCGACCAGTTGCAATGATCCCGGCATCAATAAATCATCACTGCATAACCAGCTTATAATATCCCCGGATGCTTTGGCAAAGCCTTTGTTAATTGCTTCGCTTTGGCCGTTGTCCTTTTCACTTACCCACCATGCTAAATGCTTTTCATACTTTCTTATAACATCAAGACTGTTATCACTACTGCCGCCGTCAACAATGAATAATTCAAGATTTGGATATTGCTGATTGATAACGGAGAGAATTGTCTCTTCTAAATACCTGCCCTGGTTGTAAGACGGGATAACAATACTTATTTTCGGAAACTCCATAGTGAAAGTCGAACAATTCTTTTCGGCGTTAGCTGTTCTAATTTGGAATAAATATGCCTTTATTCATATAATCAGGAACAGGAACATGAAAATTCCTGAGGATTGTCGGAGCAATATCAGTAGTTGAAATTGTGCTAACGTCATTCCCGTTAAGTCCTTTTGCAGGAGCATAAATAATAAGTGACCCTTGTGGAATGTGGTATGCTGTAGCACCGCAACGATCCTGTATTTTTACATTTTCCATCCCCGAATGAGCAAGGGGAATTATTTGCCCCATCAATTCAATCTTGATTTTACTTTCGTCCAAATTAGCAAAACCAATATCAAGACTGTAAAACCCTTCGGCCTTTTGGCGTGAATGAACAGATTGATCGTTAATACGGAATGTTGCTAGTTTCTCTTCGAATTCCTTTCTTTTATCGACATGTATTTGCACATTAAACTGAGGAACCATGGATGGTTTTAATTCATAATAATATGAACCAAGATCAAAGTTTTCCATGAACGTTTTACCATTCGTTACAAATAAGTCTGTGTAAATTTCTCTTGTTTCCACAGCCTGTTGTCCCATACTTGAAAGTATCCACAATGAATATTCAGCATTTTTCTCCATGAATTTGGTAAGTCTGCCTATCATCCGATCAACTTTCTTCATGGTATAAATGATCTCACCGTTATATGTTTCAACCCATTCTCTACCAAGTTTTAAACTTTCATAATCTTCAGGGAATGCGGCGGCCCAATAACGGTGTTGCGACGATGCCACATGATTTGTAAAGAATGTTGCAAAATCAGGCTTTTGAGACTCAAGTTGTTTATAAAAAATATCAAAACTAATTAAAGATTGACAAGTTCTTCTCCTTACGACTTTCCATTTGTTTATTCTTTCGTCAACCAATTGTGCGGCAAGTTCGGTTGCTGTCCTGAATTTTAAACCCATATCCGGCAGTTTCATCAGGAATTCTGCAGCTTCTTTACCTGGAATTTTTTTACTCACCACACGGCTGCTGTCTCTTGCCATTGCAAGGTTGAATTGCTGAAAGGGTTCAAGCTTTTTTGGGAAACACTCGCTGCCTGCCGCAAAAGTGTCAGGTACGTAAAACGAGAAATTTTCAAAGTTCACAGGCAACGGATGTGTATGCAATGAACCAAACAATCCCACCTTTACGCCTTTTTTTGCAAGCATATTCCACACAGTCGGGTATTGTTTCTCCTGTTCAGCCAAATCCTGCCCGAAATCGGCTATAAAATGTTTTTCGTTTGTAACGCCTCTATGCACGGTCGGCCAGGTGATCCAGGGTGAAAGATGTCCCTGATCCTCTGCATAAGTCTCATATTTTCTGCCCTTTGATACTACCTTGGCAAGATTTGATTCGGGGTAAAGCTTACAGAAATGGTAGATGACCTTATACGGAACTTCATTGAGTTCAAAGAGGATGACTTTCATTAGTTTGGATTTTACGCAAAAATACTTAAAAAACGGTTGGCGGGTTCGGATCCGACCCTTAAAACGCAAAAGCTGACAATAAAGTATCTGGAAAATTGATTAGCCCATACTCACAAACCATGGTTCAAGAAAGAAAATGTTACGTTGAAGATCAGTTAAATTTCGGCGAGTGTGACTGGAGCCAGGAAAGAAAAAATTTCAAATCTTCAGGAGTACCCAATCCATGCATAGCGGAAGCCTGCACTTCATAAATACCGATCAGGAGATCATTCCTTATTGCCCAGTTATAAACAGGACAAGTATAAAATTCATTATTAACCCGTTCGTTGTGAGCAATCATATCAATAGCAGCGTTAACAAAATCACTGCCTTTATTAAAAAAATAAATGCCTACCGTTGCCTTATCCGAAATAGCAACTTTTTCCTTTACCTCGATTACTTCCCTTGCTTCATTTGTTTTCGCAAATGACCATTTGGGATTCATTTCTTTATCTTTAAATGTAAGAATAGAGCCATCCCATTTATTTTGATGAGCATCGTCAAGCATGGCACTAAGACTAAACTCTACCCATTGATCGGAGTTGGCGATAAGAAGTGGTATATCATTATTAATGAATTTCCTGGCAAATAATACAGTACAAGCTGTGCCTTCTGTTAACTGATCAATCGGGATTATCGTAACGGGAAACTCTTTTTTAAGTGCTATGACCAGTTCGGACTCAGCATCTACATGTTCTTTTCTTGCTATCAGGAAAAAATGAGCACCAGGGATCTCAAGGTTCTTCATCACCCATTTGATCATCGGTTTTCCCATCACATCAATAAACGGTTTAGGTTTTGTATAGCCAGCCTTTTTGAAGCGGCTACCTTCTCCCGCCATTGGAATTACGATATTTAGTAAAGGGGAACCCATAAAAATCATGTTTCAGAAAAAAACTTATCCTTATCTACACTGGGAACTTTTAATACCGTTGTAATAGCGATGTCACTTAATACTAAAAAATCTGTCGCCTCGCCCGGATGAATTTGGATAATTTCCCCGGCTGTATATTTTATGCTATTCATCTCGACTTCACCGTAAGCTATGACGGTAAATTCAGTTGCGATTCTATGATAGTGCTTCTTTTCATAATCACCTTTCTTATACTGTTTTACGGCCACCTCGAAATCACCGGTTTTATAAAGGCTTGGTTCAAAATTGCCTGCAAACCATCCCCCTTTCAGATCATTTAGATTAAAACGCTCCATCTCTTTTTGATATTAAATTTTCAAATTCTTTGATTTTCTGCGGAGAATAAAACGAATGATAATGCTCGTTGGGTATGGAGTAATAGCCAACTTTCTTATTCGCCAATATCAACTCATTGATTGTAGAAGATATAAAGAAAAGGCCGTTAACATTAATGTTTTTCTTTATCACCTCAAATGAGCCGTGTATAAAATCTCCTGCCTTCCGAAAATAATAAACACCTGCAATTGCATTTTTACTGATAGGCCTTTTTTCTGCAGTCTCAACGACTAAATCCTTTTCAAAACGTGCAAATGACCACTTAGGATGTACAGATTCAAATGTGATTACACCTCCGTCCATTTTTTTTTCTTCGAAGAATTTTATAGCGGCCTGGAGTTCTATATCAACTATCTGGTCTCCATTTGTGATCAACAACGGGCTACTCAGATCCAACTCATCAATGGCCATGAGGCAACTGCATACAGCGCCTTTGGTCTGCTCCTTTAGCCTGATAACAGAAGCCTTACTATCAGAAAGGATTGCAATTGTTTGATCAAGATGAAACCGGATACAATCCTCCTCCCTTATAACGAAAATATATTTTACTTCATCCCTTTCGATGGTCTGCAGGTTTTCAAAAACCCGTTGAATCATTGGCTTCCCATTAATTTCGATAAGTGGTTTCGGAAACTGGTATTCTGCATGATCGGAAAAAAAAGCATTTCCTCCGGCGAATGGTATTAAAATTTGGAACATATAATTATTGTTCTATTGCTTTAATTCGATGTGTTATTGATTGGTAATGCACATCATTGACATTATAAACACGCAAAAGATGAGCACCCGCCGCCTGGGCAGATTTAATTCCATTTTCATTGTCTTCTACCACCAGGCATTCTTCTTTTCTTAGCCCAAGCTTTGCGATGGCAGTATTGTACATCTCGGGATCCGGTTTGCTTTTCTTAACGTCCTGGTTAGATAAATAAAAATCGAAATAATCTATTATACCTGCTTTTGTGAGCATTATAGTAATCGTATCCTTAATTGAATTTGAACAAACGACAAGTTTATATCCCTCATTCTTTAATCTCGCCAGGGCATACTGATGATGAAACACAGGGCGACATCTCAGAATGACTTCTTCAATCGTAAACTGCTGTTTAAGTTCATTGATAAAGGAATGAAGACCATGGGGCAGGCCCTTTTCAAGTGACAACATTTTTAGTTTCTCTTTGGTCGGCAATCCGTCATAGGTTATAAGGTGATCAAACCTGCTAATGGCCATACCAAACATGGATAAGGCCTTATTCAAAGCCTCATAATGCCAGTCCCTGGCATCTATTAATACGCCATCCATGTCAAAAATGATTGCCTTTATTTTCTTATTCATGAGTTAAAAAAAGTTTTAGCATCCGCAGGAAAGTCGGTACAAAGCATAAGGTTCTCAAGTCCAAATTTATAAGTTATGTACTTATAATGCTCCCATTCGTCCTTATAATTTCTTTTATGCAATTCAGGAGAAACGATACATATCTTTTTCTTCGCGGCAAGATGTTGTTGTATGATTTTTTCATCGATCCAATGTTCATGAAACTCATCCAGCCAGATTCCCTTTGCTTCTTTATATAAATAAGGCTCTTGCTCGAATTCGCTTTGCCTTGAAAAAATCGCCAACCCCGCTTTTACATATCCGAGCGCATCGGGTAAGGACATATCAAAAAAGAAATAGTTATCAATCTTATTCCTTATCAATAACTCAGCCATCGACTTGCACAATCCATCAGCCTTTATATTTAAGGCCAATGGCGTCAGGCTGCTATAGTAATTGTATAGTTCCAAAAAGTCTTCAACTGTCATTTCATTTCCTTTCGCCATGTCATGAGAAATGAAAAGCTTTTCAGCTGAATCTCTTATATCAGTTTCGACTCCAAATTCATTTTCAAAAGAACGGATAAAGGCAGTCCTGCTATTCTTTTCTTCCGGTTGAGTCCAAAAACCACGATGGGCTAAAATTATCATCTTTTATTATGTATGAAATTTTTTCTCAAAATACTTATAACTAAATCCGGAGACCCACACCAGAATTGTTATCATGGCCATTGATAACCATATTTTTCCTGCCCGGCTGAATTGTTGTGAAGCCTCATATAAAAAGTAAATAAAGAATATTTGAAGAAGATAAATGGAATAGCTCCGGTCACCAAGTTTCCTTAAATATGAATTGGTTATTTTATATTTTGTTGCCAGGATAAAGTAAGAAATAAGTGCCATAAAAGAAGGTATTCCCCAAATCAAAATTCTTGGAATTTGCTTACCATTATAAACAACCATTTCTCTCGGCATCCCTTCATAGACATATCCACTATCTTTTGCTATCATTACAATGAAGAAAACATATAGAACAACGAAAAGCAAAGGCTCAACAAACGAAGAAATTTTCTCTCTTAAAAACTCATGGTATTTACCAATCAAAAGACCAATTGCAAAATATAAAAGGAAAGGAGATGTAAAAAAATCAAAATAAACGTTTTTAAAATCGCCAATGACATAAGTGGTACTGCCTAGTATCAATAGTAATGACAAGAGTGGAACAAAAAAGTTTCTTCTGAAAACTATGAGTATCAAAAAAGTAACAATATAAAAAAGTATTTCGAAGTTGAGGCTCCAGCCAAGAAACACGAGGGGATCCCTGTAATAACCATCCACTGAAATCGGAATGAACAAGAAACTTTTTAATACAGTCATACTACTCATGTCAACCGAAATTTTGACTTCCCTTTCCGCATGAAAACTATTCAATGTGACATTCATTAAAATAAACAGTGCCGTAACAAGGAAGTAAAGCGGCATGATACGAAGAAGCCTTTTCTTCAGGAAAGTGAGCGGCTTATTGTAATAACCGCTTTTATCGATACTTATATAAATGATAAAGCCACTTATAAAGAAGAAAATATCAACCCCGATAGATCCGCAAAAGCGGGCAAGCGGTGTAGGAAAGTGAATAAATACAACTAATAAAGCGGCGATACCTCTAAGGTGTTGGATGGATTCGAGGCGGTTCAATTATTTGTGATTATGCAAGATTGTTTTATAGAGAATAATTAAATCATTGACTTGTTTTTCCAAAGTAAATTCCTTAACAATTTTTTCTCTTGCCCTTGCCGAAATTTTTCCATCATGGTTGGCTTCCCTAATCCATGATATTCCATTGATCAGGTCATCAACATTTTTATATTCGGCCAGATACCCGTTTTCCTTATGATCAATTGCATCAACAACACCGCCACTACCCCGGAAAGCGATGCATGGTGTACCGCATGCCATTGATTCAAGTACTGTATTTGGAAGATTATCCTCTGTACTGGGTGAAATAAAAATATCAGCAGCATTATACGCAAATGCCAGGTCCGCTTCTTTCTTTAATTCTCCAAGAACCTTTATATGTTCCGGTAGATCATTAATTGAGCTATCATCCTCAGATCCAAAAACAAGAAAAAGGTAGCTTTCTTTTGGTAAGATGTTAACTAAGTCAATGAAGAAACTTCCTCCCTTGTAAGCGGTATGAAATGGATTATTTGCGCCGAAAAGGACAATTGTTTTGCCTTTTTGAATATTAAGTAGTTCTCTGGCCACTAATTTGTCAGAAGGGAAAAAAATAGTATGATCAACACCTGTAGGAATTCTAACCGTAGTTTTGTTTTTGAAAATTGTGCTTCGTTTCACCGCACTTTCCATCCAGCTACTGGGTGTCACAACGGTCAAATCTTTATTTTTCCATGCATCAAGTTTTCTTTTCAAAGCGTAATAGGTAAAATCCTTTTCTTTAGACGTGGTAAGCTGCGGACACCGACCACAATGATTTTCATACCGAATACACTCCCCTGACAAATGGCAATTGCCGGTAAGCGCCCATTTATCCGAAAATCTCCATACTAAAGGTTTCTTTATTTTGGCTATTTGACGCGGCGTAAGAAGATTGGCGCCAACCCAATAAAGGCATACGATATCAGCCCGCTTCACCAAAGGATGATTTTGAATAGATATTCGTGGTAAAAAATTAAATGAAAAAGGCAGCGCGTTTTTGCGAAGATGACGTTGAAATAAAATCCTGTCAAGACGTAAAAAGAAATAATCTTTTAACCGGTAAAGCAAGTCATTCTTGATTTTTGTGACACGTAATAAGGGTTGTGTTCCGGTTTTCAACACCAACATATCCGACTCAATGCCTTTTTCCAGCAATTTTGTATGAATGCGATATGCGGCTTTGCTTGCACCCCCAACAGAAGAATATGTGGTAACATGAACGATCCGCATGAATTATTTCTTAAAGAATTTATCATACCACATTTGAAACATTAGAAATTCCCATAGTTGCCATTCCTCATCATGAATGTTGTTATAAAAGGGTGATGCAATTTTTTTATAAACATCCTGCTGAAAAATTCCCTGTTCAGCTAAGTATTTCGGGTTAAGAAAAAAATCTACTTTTTCTCTCAACTGTTGTCGAAGCCATCTATCAAGTGGGAGGGTAAATCCTTTTTTGGGTCCATCAATTATTTCCTGAGGTAACCAATCCCGTATTGAATCGATGAAAAGATATTTTAATCCCGGTTGAGAAGTTCTTAATGATGCCGGAATAGAATATATCAGCTCAGAAAACTCCATATCAAGGAATGGGGTTCTTGCTTCTATAGAGTATGCCATTGAAAAACGGTCGGTCATCAGCAAAAACTCTTCTGGTAATTGTAATTTAACATCTACCGCCGGCACTGAGTCTCTTGGGTTAGTTTTTTTCCAAAGTTGCTGGATATAGGAAGCTGACGGATTAAGATTTTTTATAAACTCACTGGAGAAAATATCTGAAGATTTATATCCATCAGTAAAATATGGATAATGATGGATGCCATTAGGATACTTTAATAAATGAAGCATTTTGCCACCACGCTTTAAGAATTGCCTGATCCGGTAAAAATGTGACCGGTTATTTTCATAAAATCTCCATTTACCGTAATTACCAAATAATTCATCCCCACCGGTTCCAGTCATTGCCACTTTTACATCCTTGCTCATTTCCTTATATATAAACCACGAGGGAAGACCACCCGCATAAGGTTCATCAAGGTGATAAACCATTTTATCAAGATATTGAAGCAGATCGTCGGCCTTAACTATTATTTCATGGTGTTCTGTTCCCCATTTTTCTGAAAGTTTTTTCGCCAATTCTTTTTCATCCATATCGGGAGCATCAGTATACCCTACTGTATAGGTTTTAACTTTATAAGGGGACACTTGTGCCATTGCTGCCACGATTGCGGACGAATCAATTCCACCGGACAAAGAACAAGCGATCTCGACATCACTCAAGGTCCAGCGTTGTACTGCTTCTAAAAAAATTTTCTTTATCTGTTTTTTATATTCCGGCAAATCATCCTTCGTAATTTTTAATGTGGACATTTGTGGTGACCAGTAGAAATCCGTTTTTACGGTTTTAGTTTCCACATCATACTCCAGCCATGAAGCAGATGAAAGTTTTTGTATAGATTGAAAAACGGTTGAAGGCGCCGGCACCGCCTGGAAGGAAAAATAGTCAAACACAGCCTGTTGGTCTAATTTCTTCTCGATCCATGGTAATGTCAGCAGGGATTTCAGCTCAGAAGCAAATGCAAACTTATTATCAGTTATTGAATAATAAAACGGTTTTATTCCATACTGGTCTCTTGCAGCAAAAAGTTTTTTTTGTTTTTTATCATAGATAACAAAAGCAAACATCCCGTTGAGGTATTTTACCATTGATCTTCCATATTCCTTATACATATAGATCAGTGCCTCTGTATCGGAATGATGCGTTCGGAAAGTATGACCTGATTTCTTCAAATCATCCCTTAATTTTCCTGAGTTATAGATCTCTCCGTTGAAAACAATCCAAAGATCTTCACTATAGTTACTCATGGGTTGATGACCATCCTGTATATCTACAATGCTGAGACGTGTCATGGCAATATTGACTCTGGCAGCTTCGTCAAAATAATATCCCTGGTCATCGGGGCCACGATGAGTCTGAGCACAGTTCATTTGCTTTAAAAGCTCCTTACTATAAATACCGGCAAAACCTGTTATGCCACACATGATTTATTTCTTTTTTACATTAGCAACAACGCCATTACCGCCATAAAAGACTTCGGTCTTTTCATTCTTTTCACTTTCTACCATTTTCCTTACCTCTTCCAATGTTTTGGGATAATCATATGCCGGGGCCAGCGCATCAAACGTATCCAGGATAGCCCATTGCTTACGTTGCGAATAACTAAATCCCATATTTATATAATTAAAACATGGAATCCTGAGAAAAGCGACGATCTTATCACCTACGCGTGGGATCTTTCTAAGGGAAGTGTCAATAGGCAGCCAAATAGGAATATACATTTTGATAATGCGGAGTAATTTTTGTGGCGACATTTTTCTAGTAATTGGTCTCCAGAAATATTTTGGTGTTGACCATGGTGATAACGAAAACATTTTGAGATAATAGTCGATTGATATCTTACCTCCCGGTTTCAGCTTATTAAATATTTGCCTGTAAGATTCATCGGGATCGGGAGTATGCTGTAATACACCATGACAAAAGACGTAATCAAAATAGTTATCAGGGAAGGGGATTTTATATATGTCCCCTTGGAATACTAAAAGATCTCCTTTGCCATGATTACTTTCATAATTGGCTTCAACGGCATTTGATAAATCGAAGCTTACTACTGTAGCCCCGGTTGAAAGCAGAATTTCCGTAAAACGACCGGCACCACAGCCTGCTTCAAGAATCACCTTACCCTTAAGCTCTTCTTTGGTCCAGTGTGTCGTGTCGCAAAATCTTTTTCCGGTTACATTAAGGCCGGTATGACTATCAAATTGTGTCTTTTTGAACTTATTCCATTGCAAACCAAAATTGTCTGAATAATTTGTATCCGCATTATCAATAAGGCGCGGAATTCCATGAATGACTGGGAAAACTTTGTTACTTACCTTGTCAATCATTTTTGCCGAAAGTATCTCGAAATCAACGTCACTTATTTCCTTTTTTGTGCTTATTTCAATATCAAACCTTTCAGAAAAAAATTTTTGAAACTGTGAATTACGCATTGTTAAGTATCATTTTTTTCCTATTATCACAATGTTTGGAGAAAACCATTTATTCCTATGAAGACCCACTTTTGGCAGTGTTTTGCACATAATTGAAGAAAGTGTACTAACCAGAGCACGGGTAGTGTCCGAAGGATCTGCATTAGAATTAATATATAAATAAGGCGGTCCATAATAAAAGACATCAAAATGAGCCACCCCTGTTTTTCTTAGGATATCTTTCAAATGAGCAATATCCATTGATTCCAGGTTATGTGTAATGAAAGCATCATAATCAAACTTCTTAGTAATTTTTCCAAGCAATCCTTTCAAATTTGGCAATGTGATCAGGAAGCTTCCTCCTTTTTTTAAAAAATCAAAATGCTTCTTAAGAATCGCCTCCGTATCACTAAAATGCTCGATAAAACCGAATGACATAACGAGGTCGAATTGCTTTTCTATATTAACTTCGAATACATTTCCCTGTATTACTTCAATATCCTTTTTTTCAACCGCATTGAGCTGAAGTGTTCTATTCATTATGTCATCATTTATATAGAAATCCAATAAGGTAGATGCATAATGTTTATACTGATGCATATAAATACCGTATGAACCCGGAAAACCGCCTATTTCAAGACATGATAAATCTCCATCCGGCATTTGATCCAGCAAATCTGAAAAAAGAATATCTTTTCTAACGACAAAAGGTGTGTATTTTTTCCAATAATCCGCCCAGTAATCCTTATCGGTAAACTCCATATTTGTTATTTTTTCTCAACAAAATCGAAAACCTTCTTTTAAATTTTAAATAGATAATATAGAGAGGACTGTAAATACCGAAAATATATTTCGAAGTTCTTTTGTCTGCGTTTTCATCCTGTTTTATAATGGGATTGTGTATAATATCTCTTATTTGATAGGTTTTTTTGTTGGCATATGCAACGCTATGATCTTTGGTGTTTGTCGCTGTTTCACCAAACCCAATATTACTTATCATATTTACGGTTGGCAATATTGAAAGACCCTGATGATACCACATACAATATGCCCATTGGTAATCCCATGTTGGTTTTTGTTCTAATGGTGCATAAGATCTAAACAGATCTAACCAGTATTTTTTTTCCCTTTCATTAAAATACTGATCCAGGCTTTCACTTAACTTTTCATAGTTTATATTAGCCAGGTGATAATCATATAAATTCCATGCTCTTTTCCAGGTTGCCCAGCCCCAAATATGACTGTAAGCGGAAAAGTAATAGCTGTATTGAGTGGAAGGAGGAAAATGACAAATACCTCCTATTTGCCAAATAGATTTCTCATTGCGATATTTGTCCAGGAGTACTTTACAAAAATTAAAAAACGTCAGATCAGGAAGAGTATCATCTTCAAGAATAATCCCCTCTTCAACATTCTCGAAAAACCACGTAATAGCACCGCTGACTGCTTTTCCGCAACCTAAATTATGGTCACGAAGAAGGACACTTGTTTCACATTGCCAATCAATATTTTTCAGAACCAAATCCCGGACAGCCTGACATTTTTCTTTCTCGCCGTCTTTTCCTTTACGCGGACCATCCGCGGCAAAAAATAATCTTTGTGGCTTTAATTCTCTGATCTTCTCAAATACTCTGGCCGTAGTTTCGGGCCGGTTGAAAACTAAGAACAGTATTGGCGTATCAAATGCCATTTTTCCTGAATAATGTATTTTTCAAAACACGAAAAAAGAAAAACCCATAACCACTCCAGGCGGTCAGAACGGTAGTAAACAATATTTTCTTTCCTGGCCCATATTTTCCGTTTCGCAATGCCTCTTCAAAATAGTTTTTCATAACATGAGGGCTAAAGATGTGGTTATTCCTTCCCTCTATCGCAAGCTTTTTTATTTTTGACACTCCAATCCAAGTACCCATGTAAAGATTGACGTACTGCTGCAACGTGGTCTCGTCTGCATCCGGATTTGCCCAGCTTGTATACTTTTTCACAAGCCTCGTTATGTTATCAGCAATTACGGCGCTATGTTCCGGCAAAACTTTTTGGTTAGTTAGAATCGAATCTCTAAAAAAGCAAAGCGGTTTATTTTCAGAAAAATTTCTATCAGTGTTGATCTGGAACTTCTCGCCGCTGAGCCGGAGTATATGAATGCGTAGCCCGACTAATTCACGAATACATATTTTTCTTTCAAAAAGATATTGCGTAAGACAAAGTTCTGGCAGAAGTTCTTTGTACCCGCTTTTCTGATAATTCGCCACAACGTTTCCAAAGTTGGGGGCAAAAGAGAAATACTCGCCCACTAATCGTGCCGGGCCTAAAACAAAGACATCACTAAACGATCCTCCCAGCTCATACGGATTGGAGGTAGGAAGATACAGACAGTTATCTGCAATGCAATCCTTGATTATACTGGAAAATGATGACGCAATCTCAAAGAAAAGATCGTAACGCAACTTTATGACAACATCATACTCCGTTCCGCTTTCCCTGCTATATTGTTCCAATAACTGGAATGCCTGCTGTTGCGAATGAAGCATTGAAAGAATTCCTGCGACAGGTACTGAAGATTTAATCTTATACTCCGAGTCATCAAATTTCCTTGAAGGTTCAATTAAGCATCGAACAGGCTTATACCTTGTTTCAATGTCTTTTGGATTTACTGTAGCGGGAGGAATATCTCCGGGTTTATGTTCTTTCCACCACGATGCGGTCACCGACTCTTCAATATCCCATGTGTGACAAAAAACGTCCACATCTCCTGATCGTTGCAACGTTTCTCTCAATGCATTAAAAGATGCGAACGTTTGCCTATAACTACGCAAATGACCAAATAATACCAGACCGATTTTCATTAATCCTCAAAATTTTTCTTGTGACCAGCTTGTCCGGAATAAACTCCGAAACCCTTTATGATCAACCAGGTATTTTCGACCAAGTCCGGCAATATTCTCTACCGAAAACTCCAGGTCACATTCTTTATTCTGTACAATTAATTTCAGATTGTGAATACCAAAATCAAATTGTATCCTATAACTGCCTTGCGCCAATGTGTTTGCTGGTATAATAAAGCGTTTTAAAAATTTTCCGGTTTCGTGCATTTTAATTTCCATCGAAGGGTCAGTATCGTCGAAAAGCGAGTATGCCAGTTGATAATCAAATTGAGAGAAAAGCCAAAAACCTATGATCAATCCATAAACGGGTTTCAGAATTTCGCCTTCTATTTCGATAATAATATCCTTGTGTGTAAAAAAACCATGGGGAGATTCCGCACAAAATACTTTTGTTCGGTAAATTTTTACATATTCATCACCAGTATTACCTATCCATTCGGTAGTCAATGATTCCATACCTTCCCTTGTGTATTGCGAAAGTGTTTCTTCAATCCCGCCCTGGGATCTGACTTGCCCGTTTTTCAAATAAATGCCTTTATTGCAAAGACTTGATAGTGCCATCAGGTTATGGCTTACAAATAAAACTGTTCTTCCCTCGATACTACTTACGTCCTGCATTTTACCCAAACATTTTTTTTGGAATTCTGCATCACCGACTGCAAGCACTTCATCTATCACGAGAATTTCAGGCTCGAGATAAGCAGCTACGGAAAACGCCAATCGTACATACATACCACTGCTGTATCGCTTTACCGGAGTATCGAGAAACTTTTCTACGCCTGAAAAATCAACAATTTCGTCAAATTTTCTCTTAATTTCCGCACGACTCATGCCCATAATAGCACCATTAAGAAAAATATTTTCCCGACCAGTAAGCTCGTGATGAAAGCCCGTACCCACTTCAAGCAAACTTGCTACACGACCTTTGACAAAAACTTTACCGGTTGTTGGCTCTGTGATGCGGCTCAGCACTTTTAATAAAGTGCTTTTGCCAGCGCCGTTTTTTCCAATAATACCAACTCTGTCTCCTCTTTCAATTTCAAAATTCAAATCTTTCAATGCCCAAAACTCTTCCAGTTGATCACCTTCAAGCACTTCCTGTCCGCTAACCAATTTCTTGGTTCTGGAATAAAAATTACTGACATGTTGCAATACCTGCTCACGAAATGTTTTATATCCTCTTGTGGCTTTATGCCCAATAATATATTTTTTTCCAAGTCCTTCTGCTTTAATTACTATTTCAGACATTTCAAATCAAATTATTTTTTTATCCAACCCCGAACATAAACCTACCAGGCGGAGACAGGCACACAACGTCTCGGCCGTGTCGCTGTCTGCTATTTTCAATGAATTTTCTTTGCTGGATTACCTGCAAATGTTCCCGGCTCATCAATGTTCCTTGTAACAACTGCCCCCGCCCCGATAATGACGTCGTTACATATTTCTACAGGAAGAATAGTAGCATTTGAGCCAATAGATACATTATCGCCTATAGTTGTTTTCTTCCATTTTGTTTTATCGCCATTGGCTGGACCTGTTTCCATTTTATCGTTTATAAATACAACGCCATGCCCGATAAAACAGTTATTGCCAATCGTTACTAATTCGCAAATAAAACTATGTGATTGAATTTTACAGTTGCTTCCAATTTCCACCCCTCTCTGTATTTCGACAAAGGGTCCAACAAAGCTATTATCTCCGACTTTACATTCATAAAGATTTACGGGCTCCATCACAACGACATTTTCTCCAAATTGAACATCCCGAATCCCGGTATTTTTTATAATGGGTTTATTCATTACCATAAATTCTCAGCGGCTGCATCGATCTTTTCAATGATCTGCACGGTTTTTAATCCATCATGGCTGCTTGCCGCCATTACTGCATTATTTTGAATGACTTCAACAAGATTTTGATACACTTTGTCATGATTACTCATTGAACCCTGGTAAAAACCATATTCATTCGCTTTGTTACCTGGAGGCAATGATGGAATAACATGATCCTGAACCTGGTAGTATTCCAATTCATTCAAATATTGACCACCAATCTTTACGGTTCCCCTTTCTCCGAAAATTGCCAGCGAACCCTCCATATTTTTTTTAAAACTATTCACCGTATAGTTAATAGTTCCGATTATTCCGTTCTCTAATTCAAGTATCACAACCCCGGTGTCTTCAAACTCAACAATATTTTTATGTGCAAAATTCTTTTTAAAGGCTTTTACCTGTTTTACATCGCCAAACATCCAATAAAGAAGGTCAATAAAATGACTGAATTGAGTGTATAGTGTTCCGCCGTCCAACGCCATCGTTCCTTTCCATGAATTCTCATAATATTTTGCATCACGGTGCCAGAAACAATTTAGCTGTATGCTATAGATATTACCAAGCTTCTTTTCATCAAGCAATTTTTTTACGGCAACAACAGCTGGGTTAAACCGATTTTGTTTTACAACAAAAAGATGTTTCCCTGCCCTCTTTGCTTCGCTTATCATCAACATACAATCCGCAGAATTGATGGCCATTGGCTTTTCGCATAGTACATGACAACCCGCTTTCAGTGCAATTATTGAATGGGACACGTGCAACCCATTTGGGGTACATATGACTGCAACATCTATTCCTTTTTTATTAGCAAACAACTCTTCAATAGAAGAAAATATCTCAGCATAATATTTCCTCCCTAATTCTTCCGCTTTTGACCTGATGATATCGCAAACAGCTACCAGCTTTCCAACGGCATGTATCTGTTCAGCATGACGTTTTGAAATATTTCCGCAACCGATGATCGCAAATGACAATGACATTTCTAAGAATACTAGATAAGATCGGCGAAGCTTTTTTCCATTTTTCTGAAAGTGCGAATGCCAATAAACAAAAAAATAATTATTACTGCCAAAGAAAGGAACATTCCATTCCAATAGATAGGTGTCTTATCTCCAAAAAAACACCAACGAAAGCCATCGATCACGCCAGCCATTGGATTGACATAGTACAGCAAATGAAGTTTCGCGGGAATAATCGATGCGGCTTTATCCGAAGTAAATGCGACTGGCGATATATATAACCCTATTTGTACAATAAAAGGAACGACATGTTTGAAGTCACGAAACTTCACATTCAACGATGTTAACCACAATCCAACTCCGAAGCTGGCTAAAAAAGCCATAATTATAAATAACGGCAAAAAAACAAGGTAGATCGAAGGAACAGTTTGATACCATATCAGCAATCCGAACATCAGCGCCAGTGAGATCAAGAAATCAACCAAACTTGTAATAACCGATGACGCAGGAATGATCATTCTTGGAAAATAAACTTTTGAGATCAGCCGTTCATTTCCCACAAGACTATTACTGGCTTCTGATAATCCCGTTGCAAAAAATTGCCAGGGCAACAAACCCGCAAACACTAATAATCCATAACTTATACCTGGGGGTGAATCAAACTTTGCTACCTGCCCGAATATAAATGTAAAGATCATCATCGTTAACAAAGGGCGAAGCACACTCCATACAACCCCGATAATAGTCTGTTTATAACGTACTTTGACATCACGCCAGCTTAATATATAAAATAACTCACGATAACGCCAAAGATCTTTCCAATAGTTTCGTTCTGCGCGGCCAGGTTCTATAAAAATTTCAACAGACATATATCAAAAAGTTTACCTATTAGTCAAAATTTTTTCCATATATATCACCAAAAGCCGTTTGGACAAATTTTTGCGAATTAACCAGCTTGATGATTTCGTTGACATCTAACCAGTCTTTTAATTCCAAGTTCAACGACTCTCCCACCGAAAAATTATATTTCATTTCGGGATTGGAGACGGCGAGTTTTTTCAAACAATTCAATGCCTGTTCTAATTGTTCAGGCACACAATATTCAAAACTCAACGCCTTAATTTTTTTGGAAAGTCCTGAGAGCACTTCATTTTCAAAACCCTCCACATCTATTTTTATAAACGCCGGAACTCCATATTTCTGGATCAGGTTATCCAATGTTGTCATTTCAACTTCTGTTGTTTTATTCCAGTCGTTGTCACCGAACCTGTTACTTTCTTTCACCGCTTTGATAAAATCCTCTGAAAATGTAGAAACTGTAGAAGAATCCGCAATAAAAAATTTTCTTGTTTCCTCCTTTGACCCAAGGCCTTTTGTAACCAGGTGAATCTTTTTCCCAAACATCAGCTTAAGAAACTTGTAACAGCTTTCTTGCGGCTCAACGGCTACGACATTTGCCTTTAATTCAAGAAAAGCCTTAGTCCTATTACCATAATTAGCACCAACATCGAATACCCAATCGTTTTCACTGATGAAACTGGAATAAAATTTTTTGCGTAATGGAAGATCCTGGTTGACGCTTGAAGGCAAGAGTTTATGACGGATATAATACCGTAAATAAAATGGAATTATCTTTTTTATCAGCGACTTCATCAATTATTATTTAACATGACGTTTTCTAAAGCAAGTTCTGATTAATATAAATCGAATCATACTCATATAAATATTTTCCATAAGAGTAAGAAGCAAAAATATTTTGCAACACAAAACCATTTTCTCTGAGCAATTGGTCCACTTCATAATATTGCGCACCATCCCGGTAACTTTGGTGATTCGACATTTCAATCAAAACAAAAAGAGTTTTGCTTAAAGTATTATGTGCCCCTTTTAACACTTTCGGCTCGTGGCCCTGGACATCGAGTTTCAAAACCAGAACCTTTTCATGTGTCAAACCTTCCTTCTTAAAATACTCATCGAGTGTAATTGTATTTACTTTTTCTGTCGTTTCAGTTGCAAACCTTGAATCGGAACCTGTCAACGGATTCAAAGAAGAAGAAAGTTTATTGTCAGTGACAAAAAACTCTGCTATCCCACAATAATTCGTAACCGCATAATTTTCAATCTTTATCCCGGGAATTCCAGCCGTTTTTTCAATTGCATTGAGATAAGATTGCTTTCCGGCTTCAAACCCAATTACCTTGCTGTTCTTAATCTCATTATGAAAGAAAATTGACGTACCTCCATCGAAGCACCCAATATCAAGAATGAGCTTTCCAAAATTCTTTTCATTAACTAACTTTTGAATTGTAAATACCAATGCATTCAGATGCAAAGTTTCTGGCATTATCCGGTTCCTTAATGACAGAGCAAGTCGCGTATTATTATTGACCGGCGATAAATACAAGCCGAGCAATAGATCTTTCATTTTATTAAAAAAGCTCATTATAATGTGACAGGTTTAGCTGTAAAAATTTCATCTGAAATCTTAGTCCCGATTTCATTTATCATATATAAAGGTACCTGACCATAAAAGCTGGCCCAACCTGAAAAAGTGCTGGGCGGGCCAATAATATAATCGCATTTAGACAGCAGGTATAAGTCCTCAACAAAATGCCTATGATCATGGAATACTGAAAATTTATCGGTGTCCTGAAAAAAAAGATCTTTTTCATTGCTACAAACGATGTAGGCAATTTTTTTGTTCCGAAAGATTTCGAGGGACGCCAACTCTTTCATTTTCTCATAATACTGGTCAGGTGTATAATACCACTTCCCGCCTTCGAATTTTTTATAATCTCCTCCACGTACATGCACGCCGATAAGAAGATCATGGTTTTTTTTATAGCTCTGCTGATAATTCTCAATACTATCTCTATATTCTTTATTCGGCTGCCATGTTTCGAGAAGTAATTGCCTGTTTTTTTTTTGATTTTTCATATCCCTGAAAAGCCAACCAGATACAAAAACAAGTTTTGATTTTGCCTTTCTAATAAACTTTTCGTCATTCAAATCAAATGGGGGAATATCCTGGTAACCATTGTATCCGACTATTTCCAGAAAAGGAAGCCTGGTTATTTTGAGTTTCAACAATCCTTTTACAACAAAACCAATTAATGATTGCAATAATGTTACAAATCGAGAGCTCCTTTTCCACAAAAATCTGATAGGAGATTGGTTTTTATCTAAGCTTTCGGAAAAAAATGGATAATAATCATCAAAAAATAAATGATTTAAGCGATAATTATTCTCTTGTGCGTTGACAATAAAACACGAAGCATGAAATATGCGATTTGCTAACTGGCCCTCCTTAGAGGCAATAAATACCATCGAATTTATTGTTTGAATTTTTCCGCATATACTGATTCAATCCCATCTCTCAATTGAATAGATGCACGCCATCCGAAACCATTTAGTTTTGAAACATCCATAAGCTTTCTGGGGGTCCCGTCAGGCTTTGATGTATCAAAAACGAGTTTCCCTGTGTACCCAACGATGTCTTTTATCATTTCTGCCAGCTCTTTAATGGTCACATCTTCTCCGACCCCGATATTTATCAATCCAGCGGCATTATAATTTTTCATCAGAAAGACACAGGCATCAGCCATATCATCTGCATGTAGAAATTCCCTCCGGGGTGAACCTGTTCCCCATACCACCACTTCACGCTGCTCGTCCCTCTTTGCTTCATGAAACTTCCTTAACAGCGCCGGGAGTACATGGGAGTTATTGAGGTCATAATTATCATTTGGCCCGTAAAGATTTGTTGGCATAACAGAAATAAAATTGCAACCATATTGACTGCGATAGGCATCACACAATTTTATACCTGCTATTTTAGCAATGGCATAGGGTTCATTGGTTTCCTCTAATAATCCAGTGAGCAGGTATTCTTCTTTTAAAGGTTGTGGCGCCAACTTTGGGTAAATGCAGGAGGAGCCAAGAAATAAAAGTTTCTTTACACCGTGCCGATATGCATTTTCAATCACATTGGATTCAATCATTAAATTATCATATAAAAATTCTGCACGGTAAGTATTGTTGGCCAGGATGCCGCCCACTTTTGCCGCGGCAAGAAAAACATAATCCGGTTTTTCTTCTGCAAAAAAATCAGCGACTGTTTGCTGGTGCCTTAGATCAAGCTCATCAGAAGTTCGAAAAACAAAATGTTCAAACCCCTCTTTTTTTAGTCGTCTATGAATTGCACTGCCAACCATACCCCGATGCCCGGCGATATATATTTTATCTTTTTTATTCATGGGCCTCTCCTCCCGTCCTCCTCCCCTTGCTTCGTTTTGCTCGCAATGACAGGGAGGAGGGGCCGGGCAATAGTAATTCTATTGAACCAAAAAAAACCACTGAAATTTTGGTCCCTGTTTATCTTTATTCATATTGGGGCAAAACATGAAAGCCAGCTTCGAGCAAGGTTTTATGCTTGCGGAAAAGTTCAAGATCATAAGCAACCATTTCCTTTACCATTTCCAGCAAACTGTATTTTGGTTGCCATCCTAGTTTTTCTTTTGCTTTTGTAGCATCGCCAATAAGAAGATCAACTTCGGTGGGACGAAAATAATTCGGATCGACTGCTACAACTTCCTGTCCGGGTTTTAAACTGAAATTATTGTCGCATGATTTGATATAGCCTTTTTCCTCTTTTCCCTTCCCTTTGAACTCAAGCTCTGCGCCAAGTTCCGCAAAAGTCATGCGTATGAAGTCGCGGACCTTTGTTGTAATGCCAGTTGCAATTACAAAATCCTCAGGCTCGTCCTGTTGCAGCATCAGCCACATGGCTTCGACATAATCCTTTGCATGACCCCAGTCACGGCTGGCATCAAGATTACCTACATACAATTTATCCGTTATGCCCAAAGCAATCTGCGCAGCGGCTCTTGTGATCTTTCTTGTCACAAATGTTTCTCCACGCAACGGACTTTCATGATTAAATAAGATCCCGTTGCATGCGAACATATTATATGCTTCGCGATAATTCACCGTCATCCAATACGCATACAATTTCGCAACGCCATAAGGTGAGCGGGGATAAAAAGGAGTCTTTTCTGATTGAGGTATTTCCTGCACCAGTCCATACAATTCGGACGTAGAGGCCTGGTAGATTTTTGTTTTTTTTGCAAGCCCTAACAAACGGACAGCCTCTAAAATACGCAGCGTGCCGATGCCATCAGCATTGGCAGTGTATTCGGGAGTATCAAAACTCACTTTTACATGACTCATTGCACCAAGATTGTAAATCTCATCGGGCTGAGACTCCTGGATTATGCGTATAAGGTTTGTACTGTCTGTGAGATCGCCATAATGCAAGATGAAATTGCGGCTTGAAACATGTGGGTCCTGGTATAGATGATCAATGCGGTCAGTATTGAAAAGAGAAGCTCGTCTCTTTATACCGTGAACTATATATCCTTTTTTCAACAATAATGACGATAGGTAAGCTCCATCCTGGCCCGTTACTCCGGTAATCAATGCAGTTTTACTCATTTTATTTTTTTCTTGAGTCAAGTATTCTTTTCAATCCTTCTTCAAGTGGGATAAATGGCCGATTCAGCAGGCACTCCATTTTTTTTATATCCGGCTGGCGTCTTGTCATATCTCCCTCTGGTAATGCAGGTAAATGAACAATTTCAGATCGTGAATCGGTGATCTTTTTGATAACCCGTGCCAATTCCAATACCGATATTTCATGGTCATTTCCAATATTCACCACATCATCGATATACATTTTGTTTGTTAAACAACCCACCGTCGCTTCCAGATGATCATCGATATAGCAAAACGTTCTTGTTTGCTGACCATCACCATAAATTGTTATGGGCTTATGCTCCAACGCAGCATTCATGAACCTTGATACAACAAAGTCCGGGCTTTGCTTTGGCCCATACGTATTGAAGAATCTGAATATCGTATATTCTAAGCCATATTCCTGGTAATAAGAACGGCAAAAGGATTCTCCCGCATTTTTTACTACAGCATAAGGCAACCGGGAGTTCAAAGGAGTATTATGCTCGTGTTGTGGCAGGTGCACTGGTTCACCGTACACTTCTGACGATGAAGCATAAAAAACTCTTTTAACCCCGGTGTTTTTGCATAGCTTAAGTACATTCCTTATCCCTTGCAGGTCTTCAAGCACGAGTACAGGATTCTCGAGTGTACGTTTGACGCCGACTACTGCTGCATAGTGAAATACATAATCAAAACCGAAAGTTTGAAAAATGGAAGAAATATCATTGAAATCATTTGCATCAGCTTTTATAAATCTAAAGCGATCTGACTGGGGCAAATTATGTTGCCTTCCTGTTAAGTAATTATCAACTACCACCACCTGGGCTTCCGTTTTATTCAACAAATACTCAGCCAGGGAACTTCCGATAAATCCGGCTCCTCCTGTTACCAGAATCTTTGTACTACGATTAATCATAATTGTTATTTTTTTTCTACCAGCCCAAGCAAGTAATTTCCATACCCGCTTTTCTTTAGAGGCTCAGCTATTTCAGCTAATTTTTGCCGTGTTATAAATCCCATGCGATAAGCCACTTCTTCAATGCAACCTATTTTATTTCCCTGTCTTTTTTCAATTACTCTTACAAATTCACTTGCATCACTAAGGGAATCAAATGTACCTGTATCAAGCCAGGCCGTGCCGCGATCCATGATAGCAACCTTCAATTTGTTCTGTTGCAAATAAATTTTATTTACATCGGTTATCTCGTATTCCCCTCTTGCAGATGGTTTTAAATTTTTTGCGATATCAATTACTGAGTTATCGTAAAAATATAAACCGGGCACCGCATAATTTGATTTGGGTTGCTTCGGTTTTTCCTCAATAGAGATCGCCATATTGTTTTCATCAAACTCAACGACGCCGTAGCGTTCGGGATCAGAAACATGATAAGCAAATACACAACCTCCTTCAATATCTGTTAATGAAGACAACAGAGCCGAAAAGCCCGCACTGTAAAAAATATTGTCCCCCAAAATCAATGCTACTTTATCATTACCAATAAATGATGCGCCGATCACAAATGCCTGTGCCAGTCCATTGGGTACTTCCTGTATTGCGTACTCAAAATTGCAACCTACATGGCTGCCATCACCCAGCAATCTTTTAAATTGGGCGTTATCCTCGCGTGTTGTAATTATTAAGACATCTTTTATTCCCGCTAACATTAAAACAGAAAGAGGGTAATAGATCATTGGCTTATCATAAACCGGCATCAGCTGTTTGGAAATAGCTTTTGTAATTGGATATAGCCTTGTGCCTGATCCGCCTGCAAGAATGATTCCTTTCATACCCCTATCCCCTAAAGGGGTATTTAGAGTCCAAAAAATTAACGATTCTGATATTGTTGTTCATAATAATGTTGGTATTCCCCTGAAGTAACATGATTAAGCCATTGTTGATTCTCCAGATACCAGTCAATAGTTTCCGACAGACCTTCTTCAAATGTTACTGATGGTTTCCATCCAAGCTCTTTGCTGATCTTAGTTGCATCAATTGCATAGCGCTTATCATGGCCGGGACGGTCTTTTACA
The DNA here is from genome assembly GCA_025923075.1 of Chitinophagaceae bacterium. Classification (GTDB taxonomy): domain Bacteria; phylum Bacteroidota; class Bacteroidia; order Chitinophagales; family Chitinophagaceae; genus VBAS01. The sequence goes on along the minus strand of JAICGN010000014.1, from coordinate 10,022 downwards.
TAAGTTATTAAATTCTCGCTTGTACCCGGAGCATTTCCCAGCTTTTCATCCATCATGGTACAAAGCAGTTTTACCAGTTCAATATTCTGCCATTCATTAAAACCGCCAATATTGTAGGTTTCAGAAATTTTTCCTTTATGGAAAATTGTATCAATCGCCCTGGCATGATCTTTTACATAAAGCCAGTCCCGGGTATACTTGCCATCGCCATAAACCGGCAAAGGCTTTTTGTGCATGATATTATTTATAAAAAGCGGGATCAGTTTCTCGGGGAAATGATAGGGACCGTAATTATTCGAACAATTTGAAATGATCACCGGTATATGAAACGTTTCACCATATGCTCTTACAAAATGATCGGAAGAGGCTTTGGATGCTGAATAGGGCGAATTGGGAGCGTAAGCAGTTGTTTCGGTAAAAAAACCTTTCTCCCCAAGACTGCCAAATACCTCATCAGTAGAAATATGATAAAATAATTTTCCTGAAAGATCTTTCCAGTATTTTTTTGCCGTGTTCAATAAATTGACCGTACCAATAATATTTGTGTAAACAAAATCCAACGGCGAAAGAATAGAACGATCTACATGTGACTCCGCAGCAAGATGGATGACAGCGTCAATTTTATATTCATTGAATATCCTCTCAAGATCTTTTATGTCCAGGATATTCGCTTTTTCAAAAACATAGTTCGGCTTCTCTTCCACATCACGGAGGTTTTCAAGATTGCCAGCATAAGTCAGCGCATCAAGGTTAATAATGCGATACGATGGATATTTATTTACAAATAACCTGATGACGTGATTGCCAATGAAGCCGGCGCCTCCTGTAATTAAAATATTTCTTTCAAAATTCATGCTGCGAAAATGAGTGAATTCTTTTTATACCAATCAAAAGTTTTTCTTAATCCCTCAATGGGTGCTGTTGCTGGATCATAACCAAGCAATTGCTTTGCCTTTGTAATATCCGCAAGGCTATGTTTTATGTCGCCATTCCGCTCGGGGCCGTGCGTAGGCTTAATGTCGTTACCTGAGATTTCGCGTAGCATGTTGAAAAGCTCATTCAAGGTAGTTTGTTCACCTTTTGCAATATTATAAACCTGGTTTACCGCTTTTGTGTTTTCCGCAAACATGGCAAGCAAATTTGCCTGCACGACATCTTCCACAAATGTAAAATCACGACTACTGTCGCCTGCGCCGTTTATTGTGGGAGATTTATTTTCAAGCAACGATTTAATAAACAAAGGTATCACTGCAGCATAAGGGCCACCCGGATTCTGTTGAGGTCCATAGACATTAAAATAGCGTAATCCTATAAACTCCATGTCGTACAATTCAGCAAAGACCTTTGCATAAAGTTCATTCACCAGTTTCGTTACGCCATAAGGTGATATAGGCGACCCGATCTTATCTTCCACTTTTGGAAGTCCGGGATGATCCCCATAGGTAGATGATGAAGCCGCGTACACAACCCGTTTTATTTTCTTTTCCCTTGCTGCATTGAAAATATTCAATGTACCGGTAGCATTTACTTCGTGTGTGGTAATAGGATCTTTTACTGAACGAGGTACCGACCCTAATGCAGCCTGGTGAGATATGATATCTATGCCTTCCGCAGCGCCAACACAACTTCCATAATTTCTTATATCACCTTCAATAAATTCAAATTTGTCATGATTTTTAAATGCTGATATATTGGCAAATCTGCCGGTTTCAAGATTGTCCAGCACTTTAACCCTTGTGATGCGGTCATCATTCATCAATCTGTGTACAAGGTTGGAACCTATAAATCCTGCACCACCTGTAACCAATACCTTCATTATGCTTCTTTCTTTTGTAGATTATCGTCGTGTGAAGAATTTTTTTAACCCGTTAAGGGAAAAAACTCTTTTCGGCGTATCCTGGCCCTCCTCTATCTCATAATAACCACCGCCATAACCATAACCGTAACCATAGCGGCCATATCCATAATAACCGTATCCGGGTTTTAATTTCACGTCATTAATAACGATAGAGATTTTGGGCAACCGGTTTTCATGATAAAATTCATCAATTAATGAAATTTGTTTTTTATAAGTATAACCCTGGCGAACGATATAAAGCGTAGTATCGGCAAATTTTCCCAACGTCATCGCATCACTGACCATACCTACCGGCGCCGTATCGACAAGTATCACATCAAAATTTTGCTTTAACCATTCAAACATCTCCTCCACCCTTGAATCGAGTAAAAGCTCAGATGGATTTGGAGGCACAGGCCCGCAACTGATACCATAAAGGTTTTCGTAACCCGGTATCTTAATTGGCAGATCTTCCATCGCAGCCTTGCCAACCAGGAAATTAGTGATACCCTGTTTACTGGTCAACTTCATACCAGAAAAAAGCTTTGGCTTTCGAATATCAAACTCCAGCATCACAGTTTTTTTGCCCGCCAATGCCATTACACCACCAAGGTTTGTCGAAATAAATGATTTGCCCTCCGCACTGAATGAGGAAGTTATCATGATCACAGGTTTCTCAATTTTATTCAAAACATATTGCAGGTTCGAGCGTATGATCCTGAATTGTTCGGAGACCATCGAGCGATTTGTTTTACTTACTACCATTGACGAACTACTGTAGGAATGGCCGACTTCGCCAAGAACCGGTGCATTCGTTAGCTTTTCAATATCATAGCGGGTATTTACTTTATCGTTGATGATCTCCTGGAAGAAAATATACATGGCAGGTAAGCCTAAACCAATGATGATCGCAAGTAATTGAATAGCCCTGCGATTAGGTTTGATGGGCGTATTAGAAGGATACGCAATTGCCAGAATTCTTGAATTAGAAACCGTAGCTGCTTGTTGCATTGCAGTTTCTTCTTTTTGCTCTTGCAAAAATTTATATAATGCAGCCTTGCTGTCCCTTTCCCTTTCCATTTCCAGCAACACTTGAATTTTCGCGGGCATTTCCTTCTGCTTAAACACCGCCGACGTTCCCCGCCTGTAAAAGTCATCGATTGAGGAGTTATAGGCTTCTCTTAAATTTTTGAGGGATTCAAGAATGTTCTTTCTTAATTTTTCTAACTCTTCATTTTTTGCAATCAACTGCGGATTTGATTCCGGAATTTTTTGCTCGAGCATTCTTTTTCTTTCAATCTGCAATGCATTATAGGCCGAAATTGTTCCGCTTAAGGTCACATCAGTGAGACTCAGTGCCGAAGGCGTTTTTTCAAAATCATTCATTGCATCTTCCAGGTATGTTTTCAGCATATCAATGATCACCAGTTGCTGCCTATGGTCCTTAATTTTTTCATCGGATTCTGTTTGTATTTTAAAGAAATTTGCTAGTTGCTCTTGATACCCGGAGAGATTGTTTTCATTGATATAGAATATTCTCCTGGCTTCAATGCTGTCAAGATCCTGTTCGATCCTGGTAAGCTGTCCCAGAATATATTCCAGCCGCTGATTGATCGTAATATTTTTATCTTCAACACTGGCATCTTTGTACCGGACCATTAAATTATTCACGATATCTGCGGCCAACGCTGAATTTGTATAGTCGAGCTGCACATTATAAATATTTGAACCCGCGATCTTTGGCGCTACCCTGACCATTGGTGCATAAATAGAGGCTTGTTCAGGAGTTGACCTCCATTCCACGTTAAACTCTTTTCCCGCAACCCCATTCCGAACCCTGCTAAGCCTGAAAAGTCCGTAAGAATTTCCAAACACGTCCCCAAATTTGTATCGGGCTGTTTCTTTATTTACTCTAAACTCGTCTTCGGTTGGAAAACTAAAATTCATTGTAAAGGCTGTAAAAGAATCAGTGAGCTTGAGAATGTGCAGGCGAAACGGACATCCGTTATAGATATTAAGTGTTTTAATTTTCCCGATCGCGAAATAACTTGTTTGCAGTTGAGCAGAATCGACAACTCTTTCCATCAACGGTTGCGACTTCAGGATTTCTATTTCTGTCTGTAAATCACTAACGTTTTTTGCAAGAAAAATATCATCGAATTTTCCACGACTTTGCTCATCCGTTCCAAAAGTCAGCGTACCCGTTACCCTGTAAATTGGTGTTGTATAACGGATATACAAATAAGCCCCAAGCAGGCAAATTGCAACCGATACCAGGAATACAGGGAGAAACCTGATATACTTGAAGAAGAGGTCTTTTATTGAAAGAGTACCGAGATCTTTATTAGCGGATTGCTGGCCTTCCATTAACTAAAAACATTTTTATTGGAATATATTATACAACAACGCAATAGTATTGATGATGCTGAAAGCAATGCCAAGCCGCTGGTTAAAGACCTGATCGCTTAATCTTGCTTTATTTTTGTTCGGATTCACCAGCACCACATCGTTTTGACGAAGAAAATAGTACGGAGAATCAAAAACGTCTTTGGAGGTAAGATCAACCTTGCCGTGTTCAACTGCGCCATCTACTTCCCGAAGCACTACAATATCATCTTTCTTTCCATATACTGTAACATCGCCAGCAAGGCCAATGGCTTCCAAAATAGTAACTTTCTCACTAGGCAGGGTTATGGGACCGGCCCTGGACACCTCTCCGAGCATTGTGACCTTGAAATTAATAACCCGCACAAGAACTGACGGGTTCTGTAACGGACCCGTAACCTTCTTTTTTATTTCTTCGGCGAGCTGTGGCTTTGTTAGACCTTCTGCCTTTACTTTTCCTACTCTTGGATATTGTATGTATCCTTCGTAATCTACAAGGAATCCTTGTGTTGATGTCGAACTTCCTCCTCCAAAATTTGCAAGGTTATACATAGCGTCTGTTGCCCCACCATCAATTGCATCACTGTAAACAATAATAGACAAAACATCATTCTTCTGGATCACAGGCTCAGGGTATTTAACATGGACTTTGCCTGAGGTATCAGAAAAATCTTCAAGATAACCTAACGGTTTTTGCGATCTACAGGAAGAAAATAGTGTAATTACCAAAATGGGCAAGACAAGGATCGCGAGGATTTTCATGAAGGCAATATTGGTTTTAAGCAGATTTGCTTTCAAATATAACGCTTGTTTTACTTTGTTTTTACCGTAGCCAGTTTTGTTTTTTCAACAGATGCTACCAGCATATAGCCAAGACTATCGATCGCCACCTTTGCTTTTTTATTTTTCACTTCGAGAACCTGACCTTCCTGGTCCATTAATGGCCCTGCCATGATTTTTACCCGTTGGTTGACTTTTACCTCTAATGGTTTCACTTCTACATTTTCATATTCGTCCAAAAATCTTTTGATCGCATTAATCTCCTTTTCTTTGATCACAGCGGGTTTGCCTTCCCAGTATACAAAATTGATTACTCCCGGGGTCATTCTTACCTCGGTTCGGTCTTCATCGTTTACTTTCACAAAAACATAGGATTTAAAAAGAGGCTCTTCCACAAGCTTCATTCGGTCACTCCATTTTTTTCTTACTTTATTAAGAGGGCAATATCGTTCAACACCTTTTTCTGCCAGCAGCTGGTTCACTTTTTTTTCCCATCTTGGCCGTGTATAAACGGCTAACCATTTTCGTAGGCTCACAAGAACTTTTTTTTGACGGCTTCGCCATCTCAGTCACATCAATAAGTTTTCATATGACTGGTTTCCAGAGATAAAGGACAATGAATCGAAACGGGTAATTACGATTCGGTTGCAAATATAGGGTGAAATGTGACTGAGGATAGAGCAAACTGGCCGGATTCTGAATCATTTGTCCCCACGAGTTAATAAATAGGATTCCACTTTCTGATTTTCAGGTTGTAGTTTAAACCGTTCCGGTTTTAAAATTACCTTAGCCGGAAACCACCCCTTCTTGAATCAGCGTTATTACTCTCTGGATGTGTTTCGGGGCGCCACCGTTTGCCTCATGATCCTGGTAAATAATCCGGGGACATGGTCACATATTTATGCTCCGCTTGAGCATGCACCCTGGCATGGGCTCACCCCCACTGATCTCGTTTTTCCATTTTTTTTATTTGCAGTGGGCAATGCACTTGCATTTATAATGCCAAAGCTTGAAGCCGCTGGTGATGCGGCCTTTTGGAAAAAGATTTTGAAAAGATCTGTTTTGATTTTTTTGATCGGCCTTTTTCTAAACTGGTGGCCATTTGTTACCGAGGTTAACCGGATCGTGGAAGGAACATCCGAGTTCCAAAAAGTAACCATCTTCAAAGGTTTTACATGGCTCGATTATTCAAAAGATAAGGGTGGTAATATTATTGAAACCGTAAAAGGAGTTAGAGTATTAGGGGTATTGCAACGCATTGCTCTTTGTTACTTTTTTGCTTCTATAATCATCTATTATCTTAAAGTGCGAAAGGCATTTCTAGCGGGGCTGGTCTTACTCCTTGTCTATTGGGTGCTTTGCTATATCGCAAGCCCATCTGATCCTTATAGTTTGGGAGGTTGGTTTGGGACTGACATAGATAAATTCATCCTTGGAGAATCACATATGTATAAAGGCGAAGGAATTCCTTTTGATCCTGAGGGATTAATAAGTACAATACCCGCTATTGTTCAGGTAATATTTGGATATGTTATTGGCGACTATATTCAAATGAAAAACAAGACAGAAAATCTCCCGCACCCGTTACCTATCGGGTTTGAATTTGAGAAATCAACAATCATTTCCTCAGGTCCATATCAAATGTTGACTGGTTTATTTGTAGGTGGCGTTGCAATGCTCATCACAGGGTTTTGCTGGGATATGCTTTTCCCGATCAACAAAAAAATATGGACGAGTTCTTATACAATTTACACATCAGGGCTTGCCACGATAACGATCGCTATGATGATCTATTTCATCGAATATAAAAATGCAAGAGGCTGGCTCAGTAAATTTTTTGATGTATTTGGGAAAAATGCATTGTTTGTTTTTGCGCTTAGTGCTTTTTTACCGCGCGGTCTTGCATTAATAAAATTGGGCGATGGTGTAAATCCGTGGAATTGGCTGTATAAAAAAATCCTCATTTATACACCGGGACCACCCGAAAATGGTTCGCTTGCCTATGCAATTTGCATTATCACTTTCATGTGGTTTATCTGCTGGTGGATGGATAAGAAAAGGATCTATGTTAAAGTATGATTTGATCTCGCTCAACAAGTTTCCGCTTTCTAAGATTGAGCAACCCAACCTATTGGTTGTTAGAGTTCCATACAAGTGTAGAGTTGAAGTTTGATCACTCTAAATTCAACTGGCACGGTAATTGAAAACTCATACCTACAATACCAAAAACCAGTGTTATGAAAAAGAATCTTTCCAAGAAAAAACAAAAAAGACAAGATCCACAGACTAAAAAAGTCAGTTTCGCGTCTTATAAAGAGGATTTCGTGATTACAGAACAAGAAGAAAGAGAAGGCGGATATTTTGGACGTTATAATTTTAAAACAGTTACTACTTAAATATTTTCTCATAAGCAGTTAGTTTTGGTTGCGACCTCTGTTTCTACAGAGGTTTTTTATTTGTTGTAAACGAAAAAAGCTTTAACATTTCTCTGCATGCAACTAACAATTGTATTGCATCTATATTGAAACCTAAAAAATGAAACAGCTTTATTTTATTTGTATTGCAATCTTAACGTTAGCCGGCTCATGCAAATCACCTAAAGAAAATATGCAGGTAACTACTCCTTTATATAATACGAGATGGTCATTGAAGAAAATATATACAAACAACACAGAAGAAGTTGTCAATACAAAGGCTTTTATTCGTTTCGATAAAGAAAAAGGTAGCGCAGGTGGAAATGGCAGTTGCAATAGTTTTGGTAGTAATGCTGTCGTCTCTGCCAATGAGGTTAGCTTTAAAAACATTTTCTCGACAAAAATGTATTGTGAGCAGGTGCAGCAGATCGAAAACAAATATCTTGGCCACTTGGGAAAGATAACCAGGTATGAAATAAGAGGTACGAACTTATTGTTATATAATGACAAGGAATTAATGCTTGAGTTCTCAGCAGAAGAAGAAACGAAAAGCACCGAATAAACGGTGCGTTTCTTATTTGGGAAAGTCAACATTTGATCTTACGGACAATGTCAGATTAGTTTCAAATAAAGCACCAAAACCCTATAAAACTCAACTTTCATTTTGTCAGATCAAATACCGACGATTACATCTTATTGCAGTTTATTGCCAAATGCCTGTTGCTCATTCCCCCATCACTTCATCTCTTCCCTTCTTTTTCCAGCCCTGATGTTTTGCGCCATCCATCTTCACAATTTTTGGAGTGAACTTACCTACAACTTCAACCAATGCTTTTTGTGATTGCATCACCACTTCAATGTCCTTATAAGCAAAAGGTGATTCATCCAGGCCTCCACCAAGCAATTTTACATTGTGCTTTTGCAATTCTTCTTTGAATTGCTTATCGGTTACTGATTCCATTGCTTTAGTACGGCTCATCTTTCTTCCAGCACCATGTGATGCAGAATTAACAGACGCCGCTTCCCCCTTGCCTTTTACAATAAATCCAGGAGCGGTCATAGAACCCGGAATAATTCCCAATACGTCTTTTCCTGCAGGTGTTGCACCTTTGCGATGAACGATCAGATCTCTTCCTTCCCACTGTTCTTTCCAGGCAAAATTGTGGTGGTTCTCCACCATTTTCAATGGTTGCCGACCTACTTGCTTTGCGATCTTATCATGGATCACATGGTGACACGCAGATGCATAATCGCCAGCAAGATTCATTGCATTCCAATACTCAATCCCTTCTTCTTCATCTAAGCTTAACCATGCCAGATTTTTTGCTTCAGCAGGTAAACGTCTTTTGCTGATCGCAATTTTAGTATAGTGGTTAGCGATGTTTGCTCCCAACGCTCTTGAACCTGAATGCGATAACAAGCCAACATAGTTTCCTGGTTCAATACCCAGCACCTTGTCTTTTTCATCAATTTCTACAATACCAAATTCAACAAAGTGATTACCTGAACCGGATGAACCTAATTGTTTCCATGCTCTTCCATGTAAATTCTTAAGTAATGGCAATTGAAAAAACAATTCATTTTCCATCACTTCATGATCTTCTGCCTGGTCAAATTGTTGTCCGCTACCGAATAGTGTTGCTTCCAGTAACTCCCTGGTAAAATAATTTTCCTTTTGAGTCAGTTCTTTTGGATCAATATCAAAAACACTTAGACACATTCTGCAACCAATATCAACACCGACTCCATAAGGAATAACAGCATTCTCTGTTGCCAATACTCCACCGATTGGTAAACCATAGCCGCTATGTGCATCAGGCATCAATGCTCCTGCAACACTGATCGGTAATTTAGCTGCCTGGTACATTTGATGCATCGCCCCTTCTTCGATATGTTCTTGTCCGAATACGTTGAATTGAATACCGCTTTGATTCAAAGAAACGGCCTCCCCCAACCCCTCCGAAGGAGGGGCTTTTGGAAGTAACTGTTTTGCAATTGGTCCTAATGTTTCATCAGCAACGTAATCATGTGGTGATTGCAGCACTTCCTTCAGTATGTCGAATGCTTTCTCTTTTGAATGATGTTTGAAATTTTTTTCCATCACATTCATTGCAATGCTGATCACCGGTCCTTCGGGATAACCAAGTGCACGCAGTTCTTTTCCCTGTATTTTTAGTTTGCTCATTGTTATTCTTTTTCAAATTACTCAATTATTGCACCATCTTTTTAAAAGCGTCCCGGTTGCATCTCGCCGGGAACGCTTATTCCTCCTTCTGCATCTGATCTCTTCAATTCATATTATTGCTTCTTGCAAAACCGATCACTTTATTTACATCACCTGTTACATGAAAAACAGACAATTCTTTTATCGTCGTTTGTCCCCATCCATGCTGATCTTTTGTATATAATACCTGGCAATAGTTACTTCCCAATTCGATCAGTCTTTTATTCTTCAATACAAACAAGGTGTTATTAAACAAGAAATCTCTTTTGTCATGATCAAAATAATTATGCTGGTAGATAGCGGTTATTTGGTAGCGATAAGTACTTTGAATAAAATCAAAAGCCTTGCTTGTATCCATTTCGCCGATAAAACTTATACACGG
>JAICGN010000013.1 GCA_025923075.1 Chitinophagaceae bacterium | reverse complement strand
TAAATGCAAACCGGTCTAATCAATGGTTCAGAAGACTTCAATTGGTCTCTTCGGCAGCATTTAGTATTGGTCATGGTGGCAATGATGCACAAAAAGTAATGGGTATCATTACTGCAGCCCTGATCGCAGGTGGAACTATTGGTAGTTTCGAACAAATGCCGGTATGGGTTCCTTTGGCTTGCTATGCTGCAATTGGTGCAGGAACAATGAGCGGAGGTTGGAAAATCGTAAAAACAATGGGAACAAAAATCACCAAGGTAACTCCTTTTGAAGGTGTTGCGGCTGAAACTGCCGGGGCAATAACATTGTTCGTTACTGAAGCAATAAAAATTCCAGTAAGCACTACACATACGATTACGGGAGCTATAATGGGTGTTGGCGCCACAAAAAGATTGTCCGCGGTTCGGTGGGGAGTAACTGTAAATCTTTTGTGGGCATGGATACTAACAATACCTATAAGCGGATTACTTGCTGCCGGAGTGTATTCAATTGTTAAACTTTTTTTCTAAGCTGATCTCTTCTCTTTTCCCGATTTTTGCATGATTAACTTTTTATTCATGGTGAAAATTCTCGTTACAGGCGGTTGCGGATATATTGGCTCTCATACGTTGGTTGATCTTATTGAAAATGGCTATGATGTTGTGTCAGTTGATAACAATTCGAGGTCTCATGCCAGCATGTTGGAGCGTGTGGAAAGGATCACGGGTCAAAAAATAAAAAACTACAAGGTTGATCTGTGCAATTTTGATGATACGTTTGCCATTTTCCAGGAAAACACGGATATACGTGGCGTTATTCATTTTGCGGCATACAAATCGGTCAATGAATCAGTTGAGCTGCCTTTGACATATTTTGAAAACAATTTATACTCGCTTATCAATCTTTTAAAATGCGTACAGGATTTTGAAATTCCCTGGTTTGTTTTTTCATCATCATGTACAGTTTATGGTACGCCGGATAGCAGTCCGGTAACAGAAACAACGCCGCCGAAACCTGCTGAGTCGCCTTATGGTTATACAAAGCAAATGGGTGAGCAAATAGTGAACGAATTTGCAAAAAGTGCATTAACAAAATGTATCCTTTTACGATATTTTAATCCGGTTGGTGCACATCCTTCAGCCATAATTGGTGAAATGCCGGTTGGTAAACCACAGAATCTTTTTCCCGCCATTACACAGACAGCAATTGGCAAACTGCCGGGCATGATCGTTCATGGAAATGATTACCCGACAAGAGATGGAAGCTGTATCCGGGATTTTGTTCATGTCTGTGATATTGCTCATGCTCATACACTGGCTTTAGATTATATAGCGGAGGGGAAAAATAAATCTTCATGTGAAGTGTATAACCTCGGAACCGGCAATGGTGTAACAGTATTGGAAGCCATTCATGCATTTGAAAGAGTCAATGGTGTAAAACTTAATTATACAATCGGCCCAAGACGACCAGGAGACATTATGGCTATCTATGCCAGCAACGATCTTGCAAAATCTCAATTAGGTTGGGAACCAAAGTTTAGTCTTGAGGAAATGGTAGCTTCTGCGTGGAAATGGGAACAACGGCTAAAAGCTGATGAAGTGGTTTTTTCCGGGAAACCCGGTGAACTAAATTGACGATACCAATTGGCAATTTAGCCGCAACCCTTACTTTTGCCGCAGCTAAAAATCAATCATGATCAAAGAAATTCAGTCTACTTTAAGAGAAATACAATCAACTGGAAATAAAGATACCCGGAGTGGTTTTGGCGATGGAATTGTTGAAGCAGCAAGAAAGAATTCAAATATTGTTGCGCTTACTGCAGATCTTGCCGGTTCACTAAAATTGAATCAATTCATAAAAGAATTTCCTGAACGATTTTTTCAGTGTGGTATTGCTGAAGCAAACATGATGGGTATTGCCGCAGGATTAACTATTGGAGGAAAAATTCCATATACAACTACATTCGCAAATTTCTCGACTGGTCGCGTATACGACCAGATACGCCAATCAATTGCCTACTCGGGCAAAAATGTAAAGATTTGTGCTTCACATGCGGGCGTTACATTAGGAGAGGATGGTGCCACTCACCAGATACTCGAAGATATCGGCTTGATGAAAATGTTGCCGGGCATGACAGTGATCGTTCCTTGTGATTATAATCAAACAAAGGCTGCAACGATGGCAATCGCTGAATATGAGGGACCCGTTTATTTAAGATTTGGGAGACCCGTTTGGCCAATATTTACCAAGCCGGAAGATTTTAAGATAGGTAAAGCACAAGTATTCTCTGAAGGATCGGACGTTTCAATTTTTGCCTGCGGTCACTTAGTTTGGAATGCAATCCAAGCTGGTGCGATATTACAAGAAAAAGGAATTAGTGTTGAAGTAATCAATATGCATACAATAAAGCCGCTTGATGAAATTGCGGTGATCAACTCACTTCGTAAAACAAAATGCGCTGTAACCGCAGAAGAACATAATGTCATTGGTGGCTTAGGTGATGCAATTGCCCAATGCGCTGTGAGGAACTTTCCAGTGCCGGTTGAATACGTTGGTACAAAAGACACCTTTGGTGAAAGCGGCACACCGGCTCAATTATTGAAAAAATATGGATTGGATGTACCCGATATCGTAAACGCCGCCGAAAAAGTGATGGCGAAAAAATAATTTTAAGAGTGTTCCTATTCTTAACCGTCTCGCCTAAGGCGAGACGGTTTTTTATTATGCAAAGTGATTGCGATCATTCTTCTATCAGTTACTGGATTAAACAGGAATTTATTGCCAATAATGATTAGAAAGATAAAGCCTGCGAATTCTGTCAGGGCAGGCTGTGCGTCGCAAGGGAAGATGCAAAGAATCCCGATACCTATCGGGACTAAAGCTGGTATAACAAAATAAAAAATTCTATTTTTATACTGTTGAACCGGTTAAACGCTTCCGTATTCCAATATTCTAAACCTGGCAAAAGACCGAACCAATGGCCCTGACAACCTTAAGCGATAGTGAATTGCTCGTAGAATTCCGTAACCCGGTTACAAAGGAAAAAGCGTTTACTTCCATCATTAAAAAATACCAGGAAAAATTGTATTGGCATTTGCGCCGCATGGTTATCGATCACGATGATGCAAATGATGTATTGCAAAATGTAATGATAAGGGTCTGGAATGGTTTGGAGAATTTCCGGGAGGACAGCCAACTTTATACGTGGCTTTACCGGGTGGCAACAAATGAATGTTTAACTTTTTTGGAGCAGCAAAAGAAAAGAACTGCAGTGTCCCTAAGCGACGTGGGGAGTGGGCTGGAAAATAAAATCAAGGCGGACCGGCACTTTGACGGCAACAAATTAGAGTGGAAACTTCAACTGGGTATACAGCAATTACCTGAAAAGCAAAGAATTGTATTTCAACTTCGGTATTATGACGAAATGCCGTATGAGGAAATGAGTAGAGTGTTGGAAACCAGCGAAGGAGCGTTGAAAGCCAGCTACCACCATGCGGTTAAAAAAATCGAGGAATACATTAAGAATCATTAAACTTACAAGATCTAAAACCGTCTTAACTGCGGTAAAATGACAAACCGGAATATCATATCAAACGAATTAAAAGAATTGAGAAGTACCCTCGAAAATTACGGCCCTCAAAATACCTATACTGTACCAAATGGTTATTTTGAGGGACTTCCTACCCAAATCCTAAATCGAGTACGGGCGCTTGAAGCAACTGAGGCCAAAGAGGAATTAGAATATTTATCTCCTGTTCTTAGCAATGCTTCTAAAGAAATGCCTTATTCAGTTCCCGCCGGGTTTTTTCAAAATTTGAGTGATGCAATATTGCAGAACATAATCAAGCACGCAGATTATCAAACGTTTGAAGAAGAGATCGAGACATTATCACCACTACTTGGTAGCTTAAAAAATAAGAATCCCTACTCCGTACCGGAAGGTTATTTTGGAAACCTTAGAAAAGGAGTTGATAAAAAGGAAACAAAGGTTATTTCCATAACAAACCGCCGATGGTTCCGTCTTGCAGTTGCTGCTGTAGTTGTTGGAGTAGTTACACTTGGCGTTTTATTGTTTATTAAATCTGACCAGGTTGATCCCAATAAGAATCCTGATAAATGGATCTCGAAAAATGTAAATAAAAAGGTGAGCGAAGATAAAATAGATGAGTTTGTCAAACTTGCTGAAGATGAAGCATTGAATACGACAGACGAAAGCGATGAGAGTAAACAAGCTGAGATAAAAGAACTGATGAAAGATGTTCCTGAAAAAGAGATACAGGATTTTTTAGACGACGCGATAGTTTCTAATTCAAATGATGAAGCAGATGAACTGATGAATTAAATGAAAAAGATTTTACTCATATTAACCGTTACATTGCTCGCCGGATTTGCCTCGCAGGCACAAGACGACGAGCATGATAAAATACGGGATAAGATGAGAGAGTTCATTCAACGCAGATTGAACCTTTCCAGAAATGAGGCCGAGCGATTTACACCCGTTTTTATCCGTTACTTCACAGAATGGAAACAAACCCTACAGGCAAACAGAGGTGATGGTCTTGTTCGCCAACAACGAATTATAGAACTGAGACTCCGTTACCGCACCGAGTTCCGCGACATTGTTGGTGAAAAGAGAAGCAACGATGTTTTCAAAAGGCAGGATGAATTTATCCAGGGCTTACAAAAAATGAGAGAAGAACAAACCCGAAGCAGGAAAGACGATCGACCTAATAAACGATTTCGAGCTTTACTTCAATAGAATTTCAATCTCGGTGTTTTTCAAAGGTTAGCAACGGCCGGCTCCGATAAGGGCAGGCCTTTTTTGTTAATTTTAGATTTTGGATTTCAGATTTTAAATTTATATGAACAGACTGCTAACAACCCCGAAATACTGAAGAACTACACGGCAGGCAGGGTAATTCTAAAATCTAAAATTCAATTACGGGGTTTTTAACGTCGTGATAAAAAAGAAACGTCCACTTTTCCTGCTGCCCTCTTTGCCACCAAGTCCTTCGTAACTCCATTGCTTTTTTCCCATCAAAATCATACTTGGCTGCAAAGCGATGTTTCATTTGCTGCAATTGTGGTGCATCATCACCACCAAAGAAAATTGTTTTGCCATTTTCTTTGATCCAAAAAACCTGATGATAAGGTGAATGGGCGCCAGTTATTTTATAGTGAATATAATTATCGATCGTTCCTTCATCTTCTGTTAATAGAATAATTTGATTTGATTGTTTTAGTACCGCTAACTCTTCGGTTATAAAGGAGGGAAACCCTTTTTCAAAAGCAAAATTCAATTCTCTTTCCTGCAAATAAAAATTGGCATTCGGAAAGCTTAATTGTTCATGCCTGGTTCCTGTTGATACACCACCGGCATGATCCTTATGCAAATGAGTCAATAGTATTTTTGTGATGTCTGATGGATTGATTCCGGCTTCAGAAAGATTTTCGTGAACTTGTAATCTTCCATTTTTCTCAAATCCAAGTCCCGTATCAAGCAGCACAATATCTTTTGAGGTAGTGATAACAAAGGGCTGAACCTCTACGAGCAAACTTCCGACAGGTCGCTGCTGTAAATCGTGAACACCTTCATCAAACGGAACAAAGAGTTTTGTTTTGTCAATAGTAAATGTGCCCTCGCTGAGAGGAATGATGTTCATGCCGCCTGATCCCCTAAAGGAGGAACTAATTGATTCAGTCATTATTTAAAATTCCATTCGTTAAACAATATCACAAATTAAGTTAACCAAGCCCCTTTAGGTTTTTGTGGTTTTTATCTAAGGACCATTTGCCGGTCTGCGTCAAGCCGAATGAGAATGAACAGAAGAATTGTGTTCGTTAACAGAGAAGTGCCTCCATAGCTTACAAAAGGTAAAGGAATGCCAATAACCGGTGCAAGGCCGACAGTCATTGCAAGATTTATGGCAATATGAAAAAAGAAAACAGCCCCAACTCCATAAGCATAGCAACGGCTGAATACACTGCGTTGTCGTTCAGCTACTGTAACGATACGAAATAACAAAACTAAATACAGCACCAATAAAACCAGGCTGCCAATAAATCCAAACCCTTCCCCGATAGTACAGAAAATAAAATCTGTTCTTTGTTCGGGAACAAAATCAAAACGGGTTTGGGTACCTTTTAATAACCCTTTGCCAGCAAATCCACCGCTACCAATAGCGATCTTGGATTGCTTAACATTATAATCAACATCTTTTTTTACGCCGACTTTCACCTGATCGCCCTTTTGCACTTTTTTATACTCTGAAGGAATGTCTTTACCAATGGTGCTGAAAATTCTTTCCACCTGGTGAGTAGCCAATATATGTTTGAAAATAAATGGAACGCCAAATCGCTGTATCCCGACGCAAAGTCCCCAAAGAAGAACAATATTGACAAGCAGAGCCCGGTTCCTCTTTATCTGTCGTCGCATGATGTAAATGACAAATGCTGCAATTGCGGTTAAAATAATTGCCAATAAGTTTTTTTCAACAAGCAATGTCGCTACTATTAATGTACCAATTGAAAAACCGATAATGAGAACTGCTGATGATAAGCCTTCACGATACATTACAATAAAAAATGAAAGGTAAACCAGCGCTAAACCTGTCTCACTTTGCATGATACTGAAGGCAGCTGGTAACAACGCAATACCAGCGGCAATAAGTTGAGACTGCGTTCTTCTAAAATCAGTTTCCGGTCTTGAAAGGTATTTTGCCAGTGCAAGACACACACAGATCTTACAAAATTCAGCTGGTTGAAATTGAAAACTGCCGCCGACTTTAATAATGGATTCAGTTCCCTTTACTTTTGATCCCAAAGGAAAAACAAGAAGAATCAGCAAAATACCTGCAGCATACCAGAGATTAGCAGTAGCGGGAAAAAATTTACTGTCCGTTAGCAAAATGAACATGCCGATAAATGCTGAGGCTACAAAAAAATAAAACTGACGGCTGTAATCGGTACGAAACCTCAGAAAGGTTTGAAGAACGTTATCGCCTTCATGATAGGTGACCCCAAAGATCGCCATGATACCTATGAATGATAATAATGCCCATAGCCATACAAGACTCCAGTCAACTCCTTTTGATATTTCAGGATTTCGCTGGCTCATGTTGTACGGACAAACTGTTTTTGGCGGTAGCTTCTTTCGACATTCCTAAAAACCAGGCTCTCTTTCTTCTCTTGCTTTCCTTGCTCTTTATTTTCTTCCGGACCAGGAGCTGTTGTATTTTCAAAAACATATTTTTTTATGTAAGAACTGTCTTTTGTGAGTTTAAACCATTCTACCGCCCTTAAAGAGTCAGTGATATATTGCTTTCTTATATAATACTTAGGCATTAAATCAGTGTTTGATATTCGTTCAACATCTGCTTTGCTTTTTTCCTGTATCGTGTCATTGAGGTATTTCTCCATTAATATTCTTGCAATAGGTCCTGCCCAAGTAGAACCAAAGCCGGCATTCTCTACTGTTACCGCCAAAGCAATTCTGGGATTTTCTTTAGGCGCAAAGCAAACGAACATTGAATTGTCAGGGAGCTTTAATTTTTTTCCATCAAGAAATGTAAAGTTTTCGGCAGTCCCTGTTTTTGCGCATATTTCAATTCCGGGAATTTTTGCGATCCGGGCAGTACCGGATTCCACAACATCCTGCATGCCATCTATCACTTCGTTGTAGTCTAGATCTGAAATATTAGTAAGTACTTCATGCTTCTTCCTGTATTTATTTAATAAAGCGGTATCCTCTTCTGTTTCGCCCTCTATCTTATCGACAAAATGAGGCGTATAATAATATCCTTTATTGGCGACTATGCACATTGCATTCGCCAGTTGAAGTGGAGTAGCAAGCATTTTATCCTGGCCAATACCTAACGTAAGGTTTGTACAGGAGTTCCATTGATTACGATACTCCCTGTTATAAACAGCCGTATCAGGAATATTTCCTCTATCCTCACTTGGGAGATCAATGCCAAGACGGACACCTAATCCAAAGGCATTCATGTAATCATGCCATTTCTCATACCCGTCTTTTACGTTTTTATATTTCGGATTATCCACAGTCAATCGGTAAACATGTGCATAATAAGAATTACAGGAATTCGCGATCGACAATCGTAGAGTAGCTGCATGTCCGCCGCCTGAGTGTGTGCAGGCCGGTTTACCGATGCCACATCCATGATATCTTCCTCCGCAAGGAAAACCATAGTTTGCGTTAATCACTCCTTCATCTAATGCAATCAGCGCGCCTAATGGTTTAAATGTCGAACCAGGTGGATACTGACCTTTAATGGCACGATTCAACAGGGGAGCAGAAACATCCAATACGAGCCTTGTATAGTTTTTGTTTTTGTCCGGGCCCGTCAATTCATTCGGGTTAAAATTAGGACCGGATGTCATTGCAAGTATGCCGCCTGTTTTTGGATCAAGCGCCACTACTGAGCCAACTTTGTTCGTCATTAATTTTTCTGCCAGTTGCTGCAGTTCGATATCAATAAAAGTTCTTAACCCCCGCCCCGCGATTGCAGCAGTATCAAATTCGCCTTTTTCATAAGAGCCTACTAACCTGTTCTTATTATCCTTAATTAAATATTGTACGCCACGCTGCCCCATTAATACCTTTTCATAAATAGCCTCCAGGCCCGTTTGACCTACATAATCCCCCATCCGGTAGAAACTCTCAGAGTTTTCAATTTGCTTTGGACTTACTTCGGCGATATAACCCAGTATGTGGGCAGCAGCTTTAAAGGGATAGACCCTTACCGGTCTCTGCACTAAAACAAAACCCGGAAACTTCCAGCTGTTTTCTTCAAATCTCACCTGGAGCTCGGGGGTAAGTAAGTCTTCAAAAATAGAAGGACGAACAGCAGTGTTTTTAAATCTTGCATCAAGTATCCTCCGATTAAATTCCGCAGTATCGATCTCCATCATCCTGCAAAATTCCAGTGTGTCTATTCCTTTTATTTCCGCAGGAGTTACCATCATGTCATACATGATAGAATTATTCAGGATGGCTTTGCCCTTACGGTCAAAAATAATTCCTCGTTCCGGGTACACGATTTTCGGATAAACAGCATTATCCATTGCCAGCTTTCGATATTTACCCGAAATGACCTGGAGATTGAACAGTTGTACTAATATCACTAAAAATGCAACTGTAAAGATTAGTTTGATGATACGGCTCCTTGATTGGTTAAACACAGGCATAAAAATATGTACGAGGTAAACTGTACGATGTACTCATGCAAATTACAACGAAGAAATTGGTTTTAAAATGCTGTTTATACTATTTAATTTTCTATTATAAATTTTGGAAGTTGACCTTTGGATGTGTTATTACCAATTTCTAACCTAATACGCCGTATTGGTCCTGTATTTCATTCGTCTTGGAAACAGGATTTCTGCAGTAAATATCAGGAGGATACTAATCGCCGTGGTGGCAACTACTTTAACCAGAAGATCCAGGATGTTGCCGACATCAAGCCATTCCAGCAACAGCAAATATCCATGATGGAGGAGCGAGAGTGCAAATACATATACGCCATAAGGTGCCCAGCCCATTGCTTTTGCAGAAGGCTCACTGTAATTGAATTCCGAAGTATCTTTTGGTATCAGTATATTAACAATGAACGGTCTGAAATAGGCAATCAATACGCAAGCAGCAGCGTGCAGACCCGGAGTGTTCTTAAAATAATCATAAGACAATCCTGTAATAAAACCGATTATCAATAACCAGAATCTTGAGACTGAAAAGGGAAGCCAAAGAATAAAAAGAAAGTAGATAATAGGGATAATAAACCGATGCAATGCCGGCACTTTATCAAGCACATACACTTGCAGGCCAATGAAAAGAATAAACCTGATAATGTTCTTTAGCACGTCATTCATTGCTTTCTTTTGTTTAGGTCATCTACTTTTTTTTGCGTGGCTTTATCCAACGTCACCTGTTCCTCCCGTTGGAGGTTTTCTATCACAAATACCTGCTGCAGGTTTTGAAAATTAGCAGACGGTCTTACCCTCAATACATAAAAATTGGTACTTTTATCTTCTACTATCTCGGATACTCTTCCAATGATCCATCCCGGTGGATAGTTATAAGAGTTAATACCCGTCAACACAGTATCCCCAACAAGTACAGAATCACTCTTGGGAATGTTCTTCAATGTGAGGTAAAAAGGACTTTGACCATCCCATTCTATCCGGCCATTGTTCCTGCTTTTTTTCATCATTGCACTTACCGTGCTATGCACATGAAGCAGACTCATTGCCTGGCTGAAATTATCACTCACTCCTACAATTTGACCAACTACACTTCCGTCCGAATTGATGACTGCCATGTTATCTTTTATTCCCTGCCTTGCTCCCCGGTTGATCTGGAAATAATTTTTTTGACTATTGATTGAGTTGCTTACCACCTTTGCTTCCTTTGCAAGGTATTTTCTCACCAGGTAACTTGTATCGTAAGTAACCGTATCTGTTATGACATGCGAACCCGTATCAACCTTTACGAAATTTCCCGGTAATAAGTTTAAAAGCGAGTCATTCATTTTATGTATCCGAAGGTTCTCCTCTTTCAGATGAAAATAATCATCGACGTTGTCGTACTTTGAATTGAAGTAGCCTGTTATTTCATTGGCCTTCCCCAGAAATACTGCCCGCTGATACTTATTATACCGGAACAACATGGAGAGTGCCAGCACCTGCAACAGCACGAAACTGATAAAAGTAAAATAACGGCGGATGAAGAGAAACACGTTACGCATAGCCTATCCTAAATCCTTTCCAGAGAAAAGGACTTTGAAGGTCGTTTATAAATTGAAGATTCATATTTAAAATGATGTTAAGCCTTGCCTTTGGAAAGTTTGTCCGAAGGACTTTTTCGGATAAGGGCCGATCTATCGCATCACAAACGGATACCTGTCGTAGTGCTTTAATGCAATGCCTGTGCCACGGACCACACTTTTCAGCGGATCGTCGGCAATATGCACGGGCAATTTGATTTTTTGGCTTAATCTTTTGTCTAATCCTCTTAACAAAGCGCCTCCACCTGTAAGGTAAAGTCCGCGGCGATAAATGTCGGCTGCCAGTTCAGGAGGAGTTTGTTCAAGCGCCTTGAGGATCGCCTCTTCAATTTTGAAAATACTTTTATCCAGCGCTTCAGCTATTTCCTGGAAGCTGACCATGATCTGCTTTGGTATACCGGTGACAAGGTCACGACCATTTACCGGAATATCGTCCGGAGGTGTTTCAAGGTCTTTCATTGCTGCGCCTACCTGGATCTTGATCTGTTCAGCTGTTCTTTCACCAATCAATAAACTATGATAACGGCGCAATGCCTCCATGATATCAGCCGTAAATTCATCACCTGCGATACGGATACTTTGATCACAAACTATACCGGCAAGTGCAATCACCGTAATCCCCGTTGTGCCGCCACCAATATCAATGATCATATTGCCGACTGGCTCTTCTACATCAATACCAATTCCCAATGCAGCGGCCATCGGTTCATGGATAAGGTATACCTCTTTTGCACCAGCTTGCTCGGCGCTGTCACGAACGGCTCTTTTTTCAACTTCGGTAATAGAGGAAGGAATACAGATCATCATCCGCCAACTTGGAGGGAACATAGGTTTCTTGGTATAAACCAATTTAATGAGTTCACGGATCATCAGCTCTGCCGCATTGAAATCGGCGATCACACCATCTTTCAGCGGTCGAACGGTGCGGATGCTTTCATGTGTTTTTTCATGCATCATCAATGCCCTTTTGCCTACAGCAAGTACTTCCTTTGGGTTGTTACGGTTTAGGGCTATAATCGAAGGTTCATTTACTACAACTTCGTCATTATGTATTATGAGGGTATTGGCGGTACCCAGATCGATAGCTATTTCTTGTGTAAACCAGTTAAATAGTCCCATTTATGAGGATTGGATTTAATGTGTGCAAAGTTGTAGGAATTTGTTTGAATTAGCAAAGCGAAAACCCTGATAGCCAAAGATTTTTTTACTCTGGCATTCTCCAATTTGCTGTTAAAAGAAATTTAACTGCGCTGGCTGAACGAATTTTATTATACTTCTGTCGCACAGTTTATCCCAGCAAAGCGAAGGACACTCTTATACGTTCCGTAATTCTACTGAGCTTGTCGAAGTATCACTTTTTTTCGTGAGCCGTGAGACGTGAATCTTGAGTAAAAGGCCGTCTGACGACTGAGGATTCACGATTCAAGACATTCACCGTTGACCATTCACAATTCAAGGTTAGATTTGCACATTTGCATATTCGTTAATTTGCACATTACTCATGCGAATCATTACCCGGACTGTTTTAATTCTTTCATTTGTCAGTTTATTCGCTGATGTGGCAAGCGAAATGCTTTATCCTATCATACCCGTGTATTTAAAAGAGATCGGGTTTTCCGTTTTGTGGATCGGCATCCTTGAAGGCTTTGTCAATTTTGCGGCCGGCATCAGCAAAGGATATTTTGGAAAACTAAGCGATGAAAAAGGCAGTCGGCTGCCTTTCGTTAAGCTGGGATATTTTCTGAGTGCGATTTCAAAACCATTGATCGGTTTTTTTACGGCAGCACTTTGGATCTTTTTTGTAAGAACGCTTGATCGTCTTGGTAAAGGTGTACGGGTAGCTGCAAAAGACGCATTGATATCACAGGAAGCGACAAAAGAAACAAAGGCAAGGGTTTTTGGATTTAACCGGAGTCTTGATACGGCCGGAGCCACCATCGGACCCGCGATTGCCCTTGTGTTTCTATTATATTATCCTGGTGAATACAAAACTCTATTTTATATCGCGTTTATTCCCGGCATTATCAGCGTGCTGTTCCTTTTCCTGCTCAAAGAAAAAAAACAACCGGCTTCCACATTGGAGAAAGGAAATTTCTTTAGCTTTTTTAGATACTGGAAAATTGCAACACCAGAATATAAAAAGCTGGTTACCGGGTTATTGTTATTTGCATTGTTTAATAGCTCTGATGTCTTTCTACTCCTAAAAACAAAGGAAGTGATTGGGGATGACACGATCAGAATACTGGGCACAACATTTACAAGTGATACAATAACAATTGCAGCTTATGTGCTTTATAATCTTGTTTGGGCTCTTGGTTCTTATCCCCTTGGCGCCCTGGCTGATAAAATCGGTTTTAAAAAACTCTTTCTTATAGGGTTATTAATATTTGCTACGGTCTACGCGGGGTTTGCGTTTGATCCGTCAATAACAATCATCTTCTTGTTGTTTGCTCTTTATGGAATTTTTTCGGCAGCCACCGATGGCATATCCAAAGCCTGGATAACAAATATTGCTCACAATAAGAATACCGCTACTGCAGTGGGATTTTACACTTCCTGTCAAAGTATTTGTACGTTAGGTGCAAGTACAATTGCCGGGTTTATCTGGAGCAACCTGGGAAGTTCCTACACATTTATAATGACTGCCGCTATCGCTTTTTTTGTAATGACTTACTTCTTTCTGAGTTTCAGGAAAAATTGACTGCCCCATTCATATTATTTTCTTTCTGGCACGAAAATGGGGTTTAGACAATAATTAAAAATCAATTTTTTATGAGAAAGCTATTTTTATTGTTCGTGATCCTTTGTTCGTTTTTTTTATCGCAAGCCCAAAGCAAAAGCACTCATAGCTCTTCCTATCGATCTGCCCTTGGTGTGAAAGTCTGGGATGGCGCAGGAATTACATTCAAACATTTTTTTGAAGGAAACAATGCCGGCGAATTCATTGCATATTTCTGGAATCGCGGATTTCGGTTCACTGGTTTGTATGAAATACATGGAAACTTTGCCGATGCGAAAGGTTTGAAATGGTATGTAGGACCCGGGGCACATATTGGTTTTTATGATTACTATAATGATCATAATCATCATATCGATGGTGTTTATGTTGGCATTGATGGAGTATTAGGATTGGATTATAAGTTCAGTGGGGCCCCGATAAATCTATCCATCGATTGGCAACCTTCATTTGAATTTGGAGAGTATGTTGGTTTTTCTCATTGGGGTGGACTTGGCATTCGTTATACATTCTAACACGTCTCTTTAGTTTTTAGCTATAAGGTTAATTGAAAAGAGGTATTTTTTTAATACCTCTTTCTTTTTTTATCTTGTTCGTTTTAAAACAAGTCATCATGAAAAAACTCCTGCTTCTATTTGTTGTCTTAAATGCAATTGTACCCCTATCATATTCGCAAGATGACTTTGCAAAACTCCAGGCCGAGTTTGAAAAGATGACGAGTGATCCCAAAAATATTTATGGAAAGAACAAAGCTGCCGGAAAATATTATAACATTCGCGGATTTAAAATGTATGTTGAGGTTTATGGGCAGGGAAAACCATTATTGTTTATTCATGGCAACGGAGGTTCAATAAACAACTTCACCAAGCAAATTCCATATTTCTCACAAAAATATAAAGTGATCATTGCTGATAGCCGTGCACAGGGAAAATCAGCTGATGCTGCAGATTCACTTAGCTATGAAATGATGGCGGATGATTACGCAGCATTGCTTGATGCAATGAAAATCGATTCGGCCTGTGTAGTCGGTTGGAGTGATGGTGGCATTAATGGATTATTGATGGCTATCCGTCATCCTGAAAAGGTAAAAAAGCTTGCAATTACGGGAGCAAACCTTCGCCCTGATACAACAGCTGTACCACAAGATGTTTGGAATATGGTGATACCAATGTACACCGAGCTTAAAGCCAAGCCTGATAAAAATGCAATGGAAAAACGCGGATATAAATTATTAAAGCTCCTGGTAGAAAATCCTCATATTCCGTTAATTGATCTGCAAAAGATAAGTTGTCCGACATTAGTCATTGCCGGGGATCATGATGTAATTAAAGAAGAACATACATTGGAGATCTATAAAAATATTCCAACTGCTTATTTATGGATACTGCCAAACTCAGGACATAGCACACCGATCGTCTATGCAAATGAATTTAACGCTAAGATTGAAGCATTCTTCAAAAAACCTTATAGGAAGTTTGACGCAGTCGCCAGGTTTTTTTAAATATTATTGTTGAACAAATCCTAACCTTATTTCCATTTCCTTCGGAAGCGCCGGCAATTTTCTCCTTTCAATAAGAAAACTGTTGAGCTGTGCAATTTCTCTGAAGATATAATGTTTGTCTGCTGCAGCTTTTAAATAATCTTTCCCTGAACTTCCACCAGTTCCAATTCTTGTACCGATCATCCGGTGCACCATATTCATGTGTCGATACCGCCATGAACTTAATTGTTCATCTATTTCCAGCAAACTATTCAACAATTGAAAAGGCTGTTGTAGTAAAGGGTAACCACGATAAAGCATAATAAATAAAGCCGCTCTGGAAGCAGCAGCTGAAAACGATTGTTTGATTTCTGAGTTTTGATGCCTGATGTTAAAGAAAACTTCATCAAGTGCTGAAAGATTTCCTTTTTCAATGTCGGCAAGACTTCCTTCATAGCTGTTGCGATAGATCTGCCAGAATGAATCTGGATCATCAGATAATGGTGGAGCCAGCGGCATTCTTTCAAGCCAGTTATTTACCAGTTCCAGGAGGGATCTGTTGCTTTCAGAATTTTTGATTACATCAACATGTTCCTTTTTTAACTGGGCAGTGTAATATTCTTTGCCATGCCTGTTATCAAACTTCAATCCCAGTTTTGCTTCGAGTTGTTTGAACTGCCAGCTTTGAAAACCTGATGCTGGTCTAAGCATATCACGGAAGTCAAGGAAATCCATTGGCGTCATTGTTTCCATGATGTCGATCTGATGAACAAGTACTCTTAAAATGGTAACGCAACGATTGAGCCGATGAACAACAGTTTGCAGCTCGGGTGAATTATCATTGAGGGCAGGTTTACTCATGATCTTTGCAACAGCATCTACTTCATGATGAAGTTGTTTGAACCAAAGCTCATAGGTTTGATGAATGATAATGAAAAGCATTTCATCATGTGCCGACAAATTTTGCTTGTCACTTTCGGGTAATTGCGCGTTGAGGATCCTGTCAAGTTGCAGGTAATCGTGATAGTGCATGTCGGCCATAGAGCGTGTTTGTGCAAATGTAATTGTGAATGGTCAATGGTCAATGGTCAAATGTCGTGAGACACGAATCGTCAGACGGGAGACTGTTCTTCCTCCCGATTCACGTCTGACAACTCACGAAAAAGCCGAAAAGAATTGTTGCGGTACAAGAGTGCGACGCAACAGACGATGATAAGAATTACTGATGCTGGTTACCAAATCATCTTATTCAAACTCATAACCAATATCCCGTCTGTAAGACATGCCGGTAAAAGAAATATGCTGCAATGCTTCTTTTGAAGTTTCCACGGCCTCAAAAATTGAATTACCGAAAGATGTGATGCATAGCACCCTGCCGCCATTCGTTATCGTTTTTTCGTCCTGCGAAGCAGTGCCTGCATGAAATAAAATACTTTGGCTTGTATCAACCTTATCAATGCCATGAATGACGTAGCCCTTTTCATAGTCGCCTGGATATCCGCCACTAACCGCCATCACCGTACAGGCAAAACGTTGGTCTTCTTCAATTTTTATTTTATGAAGCTCCTGCCTGGATGCCGCCACTAACATTTCAAGAAAATCATTTTTCAATCGTGGTATCACTACTTCTGTTTCAGGATCACCCATTCGGCAATTGTATTCGATGACGTAAGGATCATCACCAACTTTTATTAATCCAAAGAAAATAAAGCCGCGGTATTCGAGACCTTCCGCTTTCAATCCTTCGATAGTTGGTTTAATAACTTTTTCTTCTACATTTTTTAAAAAAACTTCATCGGCAAAGGGTACTGGGCTGACTGCTCCCATACCACCCGTGTTTGGCCCCGTGTCTTCTTCACCAACTCTTTTATAATCTTTTGCTTCGGGCAGCAATACATAATTTTTACCGTCAGTTAAAACAAAAACTGAAAGTTCAATGCCCTGCAAAAATTCTTCTATCACAACTTTCTTGCTTGCATCGCCAAATTTTGCACGTTGGATCATTAACTCAAACTCGGCCAATGCCTCAATATAGTTTTCACAAATCACAACACCTTTGCCGGCTGCTAAGCCATCTGCTTTTAATACGACTGGTAAACCATGTTTATTTATATAGTCTACTCCATCTCTATAATTTTCCAGGGTAAATTCACCGTAAGCAGCAGTTGGAACTTGATATTTTTTCATAAAAGCTTTGGCAAAAGCCTTACTGCCTTCGAGCTGGGCACCATTTTTTGACGGACCGATAATATCAAGATCGTTCAATTGTGGATCACCGATCAAAAAATCTGTTATTCCCTTTACTAAAGGTTCTTCAGGGCCTACCAGTACGAGGTCGATCTTTTCATCAATGCAACATTTTTTTATAGCATCGAAATCATTCACACCAAAATTCAAATTAATACCATGCTGCGAAGTGCCGGCATTACCAGGAGCTATAAAAAGTTTCTCGCAAAGAGGACTTTGAGAAATTTTCCACGCAAAAGCATGTTCACGACCGCCAGCGCCAAGTAAGAGGATTCGCATAAGGGATGCTGGTTTTTAAAAGCATTGCGAATATCGGGCAAGAAACTTAAACCATGTATGAAAAATTACTTAGTGAAAGATTTTCTTTATTTTGGTCTAATATATTTTCACCAACTCTGCTTAGTCAATAAAAAACGATTGTATGAATCAAGCCGCAAAAACTGGCAAACACCCGAAAGGATTGATGGTTCTTTTTTTTACAGAAATGTGGGAAAGGTTCGGGTATTACCTGATGGTGGGCATTTTATTGCTGTATTTAATAAGCGACACAGGAAAGGATATGCCACGAGCAATGGGAGCAGATATCGTTGGAACTTTTATTGCCCTGGTCTATCTAACCCCTTTTATTGGCGGGCTTATCGCGGACAGATATCTTGGTTACATAAAATCTATCTTTCTGGGAGGTTCGTTGATGGCTGCTGGTTACCTTTTGTTAGCACTGCCCGATGATCTTGCTATGTATATTGGCTTAGGCTGTATTATTATCGGTAATGGTTTTTTCAAACCGAATATTTCGACCCTGTTGGGAAATATGTATAATACTGAAGAACTGAGACCATTAAAGGATAATGCATATAATATCTTTTATATGGGCATTAATATCGGGGCATTGATATGCAATTTTGCCGCTGCTATCTTAAGGAATAGAATCGGTTGGGGCGCAGCCTTCTCAGCAGCTGGAATCGGTTTAATAATTGGCCTGATCTGGTTGGCATTTAATCTTAAACATGTAAAACAATATGATGTAAAAAAACCAATGCAGGGTGGTGATATGCCGCTTTCCAGAATTCTAAGCTCTGTGTTTTTACCCATGATAATCTTTGGTATAATAGGTTGGCTGATCCCAGGAAATTTGATGGGCTCTGACTCTAATGATGCATTTGTCCTGGCATGTGTACCCGTTATTTATTTCTACACCAACTTGTGGCGAAAAGGAAGTGCGGAAGACAAAAAAGGAATTGGAGCATTATTATTCATATTCGCCATCTCAATCATCTTCTGGACAATTTATAATCAGAATTCTACGGGTTTAACGATCTGGGCCGAATCACATACTGACAGATCGATTCCAAAGTTTATGGAAAAGCCGGCTGATGCAGTATATACCCTTCAAAATCTAACTACCGAACTACGAGTGACAGACAGTATGGACCAATACATGCGAGTTGTTACGGACACCGCAGGGAATCCGGTAAAATCGATGGCGGCTGACCCCTATTTTGTGAACATGCCAAAAGACGATTGGCCGTCAAATGGTGTTGCTAAAGTTGGAAATACTGAACTCTTTCAATCAATTAATCCATTCTTTATTGTTGCATTTACACCTCTACTAATCATGTTTTTTGCATATATGGCCAGGCGAGGCAAACCTGTTTCTACTGCCAGGAAATTTGCGTGGGCTTTGATCATTTCAGGTCTCAGTGCATTAGTGATGGTGTTTGCCGTCATGTCGGTTCCCAGCATTTATACTCATAAAGCTTCGTCCGTGTGGTTGTTCCTGACATACGGAGTATTTACAATTAGTGAGATATGTTTAAGTCCGATTGGTTTATCATTTGTTTCTAAACTATCACCACCGAGATTGACCGCGTTAATGATGGGTGGATGGTTCTTATCAACATCATTAGGAGGTAAAGTAGCGGGGGTAATGGCCAGCTTCTGGGATAAGATACCCGATAAGAAAGTTTTCTTTGGCATCATTACTATTGCGGCGATACTTGGCGGGTTATTGATATTTTCCAAAATAAAATCGCTGGAACAAATAACAAGAGAAAAAACAGGCTCTGCCTGATCCTTTATAAAATATTAAATGAAGGTGGCCTGGCGAGCGATCTTCTTATTTACTAATATCTGTTTCTTTATCTTTCCTTTTTAAATGATCTGTCATGTGGAAGAAACATCCAAAAGCATTACCCTTTCTTTTCTTTTCTGAAATGTGGGAGCGATTTGGCTATTACCTGATGATTGGCATCTTTACTCTTTATTTAAAAGATGTAAAAGAGGGTTTTGCTATGACCGAAGCCGAGTCGGCTGACCTCTACGGAACTTTTATTGGCCTTGTATTTCTCACTCCCTTTTTAGGTGGCCTGCTTGCCGATCGCTATTTCGGCTACAGAAAATCAATCATTATTGGAGGAATTATGATGGGCATTGGTTACCTGTTGATGGGGGTTCATAATCTTACAGCGCTCTACATTGCTATGACCCTGGTGATAGTCGGCAATGGTTTTTTTAAACCGAATATTTCCACTCTTCTGGGCAATGTATATACCACGCCGCAGCATATACATCAGAAAGATGAAGGATATAACATTTTCTATATGGGTATTAATGTCGGCGCTTTTATTTGTAATTTTTTTGGCGCTGCATTGTATATCATTTACGGATGGGCTTATGCATTTGCTGCTGCAGGTGTCGGCATGTTTATTGGCGTCATTGTTTTCCTGGCAGGTACAAAACATTATGCTGCTTACGATATAAAGAAAGGAGTGAAAGAAGGTGATATGTCATTCACAAAAATCACTTTATTAATCCTGTTGCCCTCCATTATTGCCGGAGTTATTGGATGGATTGCACCGGTGAAATTACTTGGTCATCCACTTGTAGGTTCCCAGTCAACCGATGCGTTCATCTTTGCCTGCGTACCGGTTATTTATTTTTATACATCCATTTATGTGTCGGCGGATAAGGATGAAAAAAGACCTATAGCAGCCTTGCTGGCAATTTTTGCGGTGGTCATTTTATTTTGGGCGGTGTTCAAACAAAATGGTTCTGCACTTACTACCTGGGCCGATCGCTACACCAATCGTGAAGTATCTGGGGTCACCGAAAAAGTCTTCAATGGCGTAAAACTTGCGCAAACTGTCGCTTACAAAAAAGATTCAGTTGCAAAATATGATGAACAGTTCCGCTTGCAAAAAGAAGATGGCAAAGTGGTAAAGGAATTTAACTACCCTCCCTATTTTAAAAATGTACCCGATGAAAAGAAGCCGCCAGAAGGAAATACAGTAAGTCTGTGGGCGACCAATCTTAGTCAATCGATTAATCCGGGTTGGGTGATTTTACTTACTCCACTTATCATTGCTTTTTTTTCATGGCTAAGAAGAAAAAACCGTGAACCATCTACGGCTACAAAGATTGCGTTCGGACTATTTATTTCGGGATTGTCTGCACTGGTAATGGTAGGCGCTGTATATGCAAGCAATAATGGGACTGAAAAAGCAAATATGCTTTGGTTGATTGCCAGTTATGGTGTTATTACAATCGGTGAATTATGCCTCAGTCCGATGGGACTTTCGATCGTTTCTAAATTAAGCCCGGTACGAATCACTTCACTGATGATGGGTGGATGGTTTCTCTCTACTTCTATTGGTAATAAACTTTCAGGAGTCCTGGCTACTATGTGGGATGGTTATGACCATAAGGCAAATTTTTTCTGGCTCAATTTTATTTTGCTGATGGCAGCAGCAGGTGTATGCTTTGCAATGTTAAAATGGCTCAACCGCATTATGAAAGAAAAAGGAGTGACATAATTCAGTCGGGAGTCGTTAGTTCATAGTCATTAGTCCGACTTACTTTTAATAAATTTTTCTTTTCATCCTCTGATTACCGACTCTTGCCTATAGACTACGGACTCCGGACTTCTTTTGCTATCTTCCCATAACTAAACCAACTGCTATGGCTGATCAGCAATCTTCCTTTAAGCCATTTGTTTCTCCTGAAACAAATATGGCGGAATTCACAATTAAATCTGTTTTAACCGGTGCCGCTTTCGGAATTGTTTTTGGCGCAGCAACTGTTTATCTCGCGTTAAAAGCTGGTCTGACTGTTTCAGCTTCCATTCCGATTGCAGTAATGGCTATTGCACTTAGTAAATTATTTCTTCGTACAACTATCCTTGAAAATAATATTATTCAAACGACCGGCTCTGCCGGCGAAAGCATTGCTGCCGGGGTTGTATTCACTCTTCCTGGCTTTCTGTTTCTAAGTGACCCGGCCAGCGCCAATTTTTTTAATTATTTCACCATTCTTACCCTGGCTATTTTCGGAGGCATACTAGGCACTTTAATGATGATACCACTTCGTCGCTCATTAATAGTAAGAGAACATGGCGTTTTGCCTTATCCTGAAGGAACTGCCTGTGCCTCTGTGCTGAAAGCCGGAGAAAAAGGTGGCGAGTTTGCAAAAACAGCATTCCTTGGACTTGGGTTTGCTATGATGTACGCGTTACTACAAAAAGTATTTCATGTAATTGCCGAAACACCTGCATTCATGACAAAGCAGGCACAAAAATTTTTCCCATCTGCAAGAGTTAGTGGTGAAATCACTCCTGAATATTTGGGTGTCGGTTATATTATAGGTCCTCGAATTGCTGGTGTGCTTGTGGCTGGTGGAGTTTTGGCATGGTTGGTATTAATTCCATTACTTGCTTCTCTAATCGATGCAAACGTTATCGCAACTCAATTGGTAAAGGTCGGTTACCTGGCTGATACAACTAAAGCAGGAGGGTCCTTTGGTTGGGACCCAGTAACGCAGAATTTCACTAATTGGTCTGATGCTATTTACAGAGCATATATAAGACAGATTGGTGCCGGTGCTGTGGCAGCCGGTGGTTTGATCACGTTGATTAGAACAATACCTACCATTATTGCATCTTTCAAAGGAAGTATCGGTTCCATAAAAAAAGATGGCATTTCTGAAAAACAGTCAATAAAAAGAACAGACCGTGACCTGTCAATAAAAATTGTTGGATTGGGAAGTCTGGCTCTTATCCTTATCATGACATTAATGCCCAATGTTCCCGGTGATTCAATTGGAAGCAAATTGTTATTAGGATTACTTGTAATTATTTTCGGTGCCTTCTTCGTAACGGTGTCTTCACGCATTGTGGGATTGATCGGCTCTTCAAACAATCCAATCAGTGGTATGACCATTGCCACATTGATGGGCACATGCCTGATCTTTATTGCAGTCGGATGGACAGGAAGATTTTTTGAACCTATGGCACTTGTCGTTGGCGGAATGATCTGTATTGCTGCTGCCAATGCCGGAGCCACTTCACAGGATCTGAAAACTGGATATATTGTAGGCGCCACTCCTAAATACCAGCAGATAGCTCTGTTTATCGGCGCTGTAGTTTCTTCATTAGCAATTGGCTTTACGGTGAAAATTCTTGATACTCCTACTTCTGTTATGGTGGCAAATGGTATTGAACATGCCATTGGAACAAATACTTATCCTGCTCCGCAGGGAACATTAATGGCAACTTTGATCAAAGGCATTCTTTCATTTAATCTTGACTGGCAATTTGTGTTGGTTGGATTTTTTATTGCTGTAACACTTGAACTATGCGGGGTTAAATCGCTTTCATTTGCTGTCGGTTTATATCTTCCATTATCGACAACACTGCCTATATTTCTTGGCGGTGCCATAAAAGGAATAGTTGAAATGAGGAACAGGAGAAAGAAAGTAATTCTTACTCCTGAAGAAGAAGATCTTGGCAAAGGCAATCTCTTTGCTACAGGCCTGGTAGCAGGCGGTGCTTTATTTGGAGTGATCGTAGCTATTCTTACAGTTTTTTTCGAGCCGACCATGAATGCAATAAATCTTGAACACAATTTATCAGGTGAGCTAGGACAAGAAGGTTACTTTATTCTTGGAACTCTCTTCTTTGCTTTTATGGGATTTGTGTTGTACCGAATTGCTATTTCAAAAAAGAAAAATGTCTAATTTTTCTTTATAAACAGAAGAGCCGCTGCAGTACCGGCTCTTCTGTTTTATTCAACAATATCAAACAAATTTCAAATACTTATACTTCTTTTTCAAGATCGCCATATCATCGGCCGCAAGCCAGTTCTTCAAAACAGTTGCATATACATTTTTAAAATCAACTTTATATTTCAGGTCACCCTCGTCAAGATCAGAAAGATCGGGCATCGGATTGATCAATCCTTTTTCCTTCATACCACCCCCAATTAGAAACATATTGTTTGCGGTACCATGATCGGTGCCACCACTTGCATTTTGCGAAACCCTTCTTCCGAATTCTGAGAAAGTCATCAACAATACATCATTAAATCGCCCATTGTCTTTCAGATCTTTTGTAAAAGCTCTGACAGCATCATTCATTTGTGTAAATAAATTCTGCTGTTGAAATTGCTGGTTGATATGCGTATCAAAACTTCCATGAGAAACATAATAAACCTTTGTATTGATGTCAGAGAAGATCAATGAAGCAATCGTTTTGAGATTTTGGCCAAGATCTGTTTTTGGATACTCGGCTTTTGATGGATGAGACTTACTTTTCTCAAAGATATAATCAGCAGAAGAAATTGTTTCAGACAGCGTTTTATATAAATAATCCACCGGCTGCTCACCCGGCTCATCCTTATGTTGCTGCATCACATCTTTAAAGAAACGTTGATTGGCTGTGCCAAATAAACGCTTCGGATCTTTCATTGCAATTGCCTTTGCTTCGTCACCTTTCATCGCAAGACTTAAGGTATCATCCAGCTCCAATGCATAAGTGGGCTTATCGCAACCTTTGCATTGGGCATCAAGATAACGGCCCAGCCAACCGGTTGTCCAATATTCTTTGCTTTCGCTACCGGTATGCCATATATCCATGCTGCGAAAATGTGAACGATCAGGATTCGGATAGCCGACACTACTCATAATACCGAGGCTGCCATCATCATATAATTCTTTAAATCCGGTCAATGCACTGTGCAAACCAGCTTCATCAGTTAATGATAAAACTTTTGATTTTTCTATACCAAGCTTTGGTCTTGATCTATAATAGATATCATTGCGGTAAGGAATAACTGTATTCAGCCCGTCATTACCACCACTGAGCTGAAGTATCACTAACACTTTGTTTCCTGGTGGCACGATATTTTTTGCTTCAAAAGCTTTTAAAAATTTCGGAACCATCAGCGATGCTGTGGCAAAGGAACCAACCTGAAGAAATTCCCGACGTTTGATAACCATACATAAACCCTCCAAACCTTCCGCCCGAGGCGGAAAACTTTTAGCTTTTGTAATTCTATTAAAACTAAAGAACAAATATCGACCCATCCCCGCCTAGGTCTCCCCTTTAGGGGGAGAGGGGGTTTAACACAACTGGTACTCCGGTGTACTCATTAACTGCAAAGTTGCTGACCGGATAAAACTTTCTCTGCTGCCTGCATCGGCATAGTGTTTTATCAGCTCATTGCTAAAAGTGCTTTTTGTTTGCAACAAATTCGACGCTAGTGACCCGATCAATTGCTCCTTCTGTATTTTTTCAAAATGTCCTATGTATTGTTTCCAGTCAATATTCGCTTTGATGACAGATCGCTTTCCATAACCCATTGGCTTAGCTCCGTCCCCCGGTGATTTCCTCCCCATCATCTGGTCGTCATCATCTTTTACTTTGACATTTAGTTCGTCAACATCATTTATCAATTGAGGGATTCGCATACGAAGCATCAAGCTGCTGCTATCGATCCAGGTTTTACCACCCGGCCAGCCTGCAACATTGGGCGGGTAGAATAACATTTGCCCTAATGCTCTTTGCAAAAAGGTCATTGATTCCGGGTTCTCCAATTCCATTGGCAACATTCTTT
Source organism: Chitinophagaceae bacterium (assembly GCA_025923075.1). Taxonomy (GTDB): domain Bacteria; phylum Bacteroidota; class Bacteroidia; order Chitinophagales; family Chitinophagaceae; genus VBAS01. The sequence continues at coordinate 33,183 of JAICGN010000013.1, read as the reverse complement.
GTATGCCTGCAATTAATTCAATTGGTGATTTAATTTTGCACCCAATATTTTTTTCATCGTAAAACCAGTCGTTTGTAAAAATATCTTCCATCAATTTGCCAACATCATAAGTGCTGTTATAAAAACGATCGGCTAGCCAGTTTACTTTTTCGTCATCTGGCTTGTCGTTTACAAAAAACTTATAGATCTTTTGTGTAATAAATTTTGCAGTTTGTTTTTGTGACAATAAAATATCCAGCACTTCATCGCCATTGTAATTTCCTGTTTTACCTAAGATGGTTTTAGTGCCGTAATCATGCTGGCGTTGACGAAAAATGAATTCGCCTTTCAATCCTGCAGTCCATCCAGTAAATGCACGGGCTGCTTCTTTAATATCATTTTCAGTATAATTTCCGCGACCCAATGTAAATAACTCCATTACTTCCCTTGCGAAGTTTTCATTAGGATGATCTTTGCGGTTTTGCTGATTGTTTAAAAAGTTCAGCATAGCTGCTGATTTGGAAACCTCATGCAGCATATCACGAAAACTTCCCAATGCATTACGCCGGAGAACATCAAGCAAACCCTGCTGATAAAAAACATTGAGATTGCGGCACGCAAAGTGACCATGCCAGAAAAAAGCCATCTTTTCTCTCAATTGAGCGTCGGTATTTATAAAAACATTTAGCCAGTTAAGATTTAAGCTTCTTACACTTTCACGCTGTTTTTGCTGAACTTTCTTTCTATCCTCGTCCTTCATATCTTTTATCTTTTCCTGCCTGCCCACTTCATCAATTCCTGCCCACAAACCTTTAAGAAAGTCATCCGCCACATCGATATATTCTGGCTTTTTAGAAGAAGCTTTTTGCAAAGCCTTATACAACTGTATAGGAGAAATTTCAGGTAGATCGGCCAATTGTTCAACCGAGGGGCCAAAGCCAGCCCGCCACATCAAATGCTGATTTTTAAGATGGTTTCCCAGGACCATTAAAAAGATTTTGGGTTATGACGATCAGTAATGAGCAAGGTTTAAACCATTTATCCAATCCATAAATCTATAACGTCAAACTACGATCGTTATTTTTGAATTCCTCCCTTAATAAGCTATGAACTACGCGAATGATTCATGCTCACTATGTTTGACGGGAAAAGTCCTGAATCGGTTTGATTAAACCGTCCTGCGATTATCCAAATAAAATGTGAAATGTTTCAATCCGCGGTTCTTAGCTTTAAAAACAAAGTCTTCAATGTCTCATTTATTTCGACTCCGTTTTTATTGAATTGCTCACTTGACTTTGCGGAGGCAATTCTTTTTTCCAGGTCAGGGTGACTGCTAATCCATTCTGTTGGTTGCCCGCCTGTTTGCGCAGTCTCTTTTTTAAGCAATTCAAATAAGCGGATAAAGCCATTGCAATCAATTTTTCTCTCACTTAAAAGCCTTAAGCCGTTCATATCTGCTTCTTTCTCCAACTTTCTGGAGTAACTCAACCCTTTCAAATCATCAGCATTGCTTATGATCACATTTCCCAATGTGCCTACATCACCCAAAATAATTGACAAAAAAAGTGATGCGGCCATTTTCCTGAATAGTGAACGGGTTGTATGCTTTTCATTCACATGGGTGAACTCGTGCGACAGCAATGCAGCAAGATCTTCATAACTACTCATGCCCGTCAGTATTTTATCGTAGACGATAATGTTGCCACCAGGCATTGCAAAAGCGTTTGCCACATTTTCATTAACTACTGTAATACGGATATTATATTTGGAATCCACATTCAGTTCCCTGAAAAAATCATTGATGTATGCAGTTTTTTCTGAATTAATAAGAAACGATGGTTTTAATGCATTATACATTCCATCACCAAGTTTTTCTTCGTAAGAAACAGGAACTCTTTTTGCCAGTCTTTCCGCCAGTAAAGGAACTAACCAGATGTACGCAGATACCAGCATCACGATAAACACGGCCAGCATCCTGATCATCCTCAATTGATTCTTATTCAGGAACCGACCTAACAATGATCTTTCATTTTCTTTTAAAATAGCTTCCAGGTTCTCGGCAAATTCTTTCGCATCCACTTCGACTGTTTGAACGGGGTAAGTACCGCATCGAACAATTGACTGACCTCGTTTCCAAAAATTGTCCCTGATGATTTGTTCATATGGCCAATATACGATCCTTGGATTGCCATGTTCATCTCTTAATCCAATGCTAAGTTTATCTTTTAATAAAAGTATTGTGGCGTTCTGTTCTTCCCCACCTTGTATATAATATTTACCAGTGTATGCATCCATTTTTAAATCGATTCTGCACCAAAATATCTTTGCAATGCCAATGGGATCTTTATCCCATTTTCCGTTTGATTATTCTCCAGCAAACAGGCAACGATACGTGGCAACGCAAGAGCGCTCCCATTGAGTGAATGAACTAACTGCATTTTACCATTGCCGTCCTTAAAACGGATTTTCATGCGATTTGTTTGGAAGCTTTCAAAATTTGAAACAGAACTTACCTCTAACCATTTTTGTTGTGCAGCACTGAATACTTCAAAATCATACGTAAGCGCCGAGGCGAAACTCATATCGCCGCCGCAAAGCTTTAAAATACGATAAGGAAGTGTTAACGTGTTTAATAGTTTTTCCACATGGTTTACCATTTCTTCCAACACCTCGTAACTTCTTTCAGGGTGCACTAATTGAACAATTTCCACTTTATCAAATTGATGAACACGATTTAATCCACGAACATCCTTTCCAAAACTTCCCGCTTCTCTTCTAAAACATGGCGAGTAAGCCGTCATTCTTATCGGAAGGTCCTCCTCTTTCAGTATTTCATCACGATAAATATTTGTTAGCGGTACCTCCGAAGTTGGGATCATATAAAAATTATCTGCCTGCATGTAATACATCTGTCCTTCTTTGTCGGGGAGTTGTCCTGTACCATAAGCAGTAGCTTCGTTTACCATAAAGGGCGGCAAATATTCCGTATATCCTTCACCAATATTGAAATCAAGGAAATATTGGATCAATGCTCTTTGAAGCTTTGCTCCTTTGCCTTTGTACAAAGGGAAACCGCTGCCGGTAATTTTCGCGCCAGTTTCAAAATCTACAATATCATACTTCTTTATAAGCTCCCAGTGTGGCAATGCATTTGCGGAAAGTTGGGGCTCGACGCCGCCGGCCCTTACTACAATATTATCTGCCGGTGTTTTTCCAGGAGGTACTTTATCAGATGGAAGATTGGGAAGCTTTACTAAGGCATCCTCTAATTGTTTCTCAACAATTGAAAGTCTATCAGAAATCGGCTGCAGAGATGATTTAAGTGAAGCGACTTCCTGCTTTTTATTCTCAGCGTCGTCCTTTTGCCCTTTCGCCATCAATTGCCCGATCTGTTTAGAAGTGCTGTTCACTCTAGCCTGGATAGAATCAAATTGTTGTTGCAATCTCTTTCTTTCTTCATCGAATGAAAGAAGGTCGTCAACAATACTCAATTCGGCAAAATTCTTGACAGTTAATCTTTGCTTTACCTCTTCTTTGTTATTTCGTATAAAAGCTAGCTGCAACATTCTTTGCAATTTCTTTGGAGCGGCAAAGGTAATTGTTGGTTATGAGACAATCAATGTACATTTATGAAAATATGCGATATGATAGATCCTAATATGGTAACAACAAATATTGAATTAAGTGGTTACCGGGTTATAAAAAATTTGGGAATAGTGCGGGGCATTACTGTTCGTTCACGCAGCATATTTGGGAACATTGCCGGCGGTTTTCAAACGCTTTTTGGTGGCAAAATTTCGATTTACCAGGAACTCTGTGAGAAAACAAGAGAGGATGCCTTTCAATTAATGCTGCAGCAAGCTTCGGATAAGGGGGCAAATGCGGTTATAAATATGCGTTACGATGCCAATGAAGTAATGGGCGGTGTAACTGAAGTACTCGCCTACGGGGCCGCAGTAGTTGTTGAAAAAATGGACTGAACCGAACTATTCCATTATCCAGTTTGCCCCACCAGAATATTCGTTGGCAAAAATATTCCCAATATTTTATTTGACGGTTGCTCGTCTATTTTCACAAGGTTGACGCTGCCTTATCTTTGCCGCCATGCAGGCAAAGGATGATTTACAAACAAGGTGGTGGACCCTCGAAGCAAAGCTGGTTGAACGCTTTGGAAAAAAACCTGATATGGAAACAATTCTTTTCCTGATCGGTATACAGGAACTCGGCCAGGTAAAAGAAAAATTTACCAAAGAACAAAAACAGGACCTGATGCATATAGCGGTATGCAGTCTTTTTGCCCAAAGCGGATATTATGAGCTGCAAGGAAAGGATGATGACGGATGGCCCCATTTTCGTCAACTTAAATCTCTTCCGGTTCTTTCAGCAATAGAACAGGAAAATGTCATGAAGGATCATATTCTGCTTTATTTTGATACCCATGATTTTTAAATTCTACTTTATGAAAAGGTTAATGATTGGACTCTTGAATTGTTTAATTGTTATTTCGCTTTCGGCACAGAAAGATTCAACAATAAAAAAGAAAGACAGGAAACGAGACGTGTTAATACAGACCACAATGGGTGATATTGTTGTTCGTTTATCTGACTCGACCCCATTGCATCGGGATAATTTTTTGAAGCTTGCAAAAGTGGGATATTATGACAGCGTTCTATTTCATCGGGTGATAAAAGAGTTTATGATCCAATCTGGCGATCCAAATAGTAAAAGAGCTGTCGCTGGTCAGCCGCTTGGAAATGGAGGGCCCGGTTATACCATTCCTGCGGAGTTCAGAACGACGCTATTTCATAAAAAGGGGGCGATTGCCGCAGCAAGAACGGGTGACAACGTAAATCCTCAAAAAGCAAGCAGCGGAAGCCAGTTTTATCTTGTACAAGGAAGAGTTTATACCGATGCCGGGCTTGATTCGCTGGAAACAGGAAGATTGAACGGCAAAAAAATTCCTGTTGCAAACAGGGAGATTTATAAAACAATTGGCGGGGTGCCGCACCTTGATCAGGGTTATACAGTTTACGGTGAAGTAGTACAAGGATTAGATATTGTCGATAAGATTGCTGCGGTTCAGACCAGCAGGGGCCAGGATCGTGACCGGCCCTTGGAGGATGTAAGGATTATTAAGGTGACATTAATAAAGAGAAAGAAATCGTGACGCGTCGGGCGTTAGAGGTCAGAAAAGATCATCACAGACCGGATTATTCACGCTTGATTTTGCGGAACAGAATTGTTGTTGTACACGAGTGCGAACCTGCGCTGGAAGATTCGAACGCAATGAACCCAAATAGGATTACAAAGTTGGCTTCAAAAATCTTTTATATTTATTTAAGTTGATTTCATAATCTTTGCACCTCAAATTTTTTAACTATGAATTTCCCCTCAAACCTGCGATATACGAAGGATCATGAATGGATAAAACTGGATGGTAATGTAGCAACGATCGGTATTACGGATTATGCGCAAAGAGAATTGGGTGATATTGTATATGTAGAAGTGGAAACGATTGGCAAATCATTAAAGGCAGGTGAGGTATTCGGTACTGTAGAAGCTGTAAAAACAGTTTCTGATCTTTTTTTGCCGGTAGATGGAACAATTACTGAACTGAATGCCGCATTAGCCAATTCTCCCGAGTCGGTCAACAGTGATCCTTATGGTGCGGGATGGATGGTTAGAATGACTGTAAATAACCCGGCAGATGTGGAAGGATTAATGGACGCCGCCGCCTATGAAACACAAGTAGCCTAAATCTAACGGAAAAAATATTTCGTAAATAAAGCGTCCCGCTATGGGGATGCTTTTTTTGTTTATCTTTTGATCAACTTTTGGAACCGAAAACCAAATACATCGAGCATGAACTCGTTGTTTTGCTGAAGGAGCAAAGCAATGATGCTTTCAATTACCTGTATGACCATTATTCAGGCGCTCTTTTCACCATCATTAACCAAATAGTTCCGGACAAAGACACGTCAGGTGATGTGTTGCAGGAGGTGTTTGTCAATATCTGGAAAAAAATTAATACTTACGATTCAGCGAAAGGTAGATTGTTTACCTGGATGTTGAATATCGCCCGCAATGCTGCAATTGATAAAATAAGGTCTAAGGGATACAGAGATAATCAAAGAAATCAACCTATCATAGGAAGTGAGAGCGTCGGAATGGAAATGAGTTCAAATCCAGTGGTGAACGATGTAGGGCTAAAGAAAGTTCTAACGACTTTAAATGAAGAGTACCGAAGGCTAATAGATCTTTCCTATTTCCAGGGATTTACTCATGAAGAAATTGCGAAGATGCTGGGAATACCATTGGGAACCGTGAAAACCAGGATTAGAACAGCAATTAGTCAATTAAGAACAATGATTCGATAAAGAAGTGAATATAAAAGAATACATATCAAGTGGAGTTGTTGAAAGCTATGTGCTTGGACTACTGACAGCACAGGAAAGGTTCGAATTCGAGCAATACTGCGAAGCATACCCCGAACTGAAAGCAGCAAGAAATGCCTTTGAGTTAGTTATTGAAAAACAGGCTATGGAAAATGCAGTACCTCCCCCATCCTATGTGAAGGAAAAAATCCTGGCTGCTATTCAGCAGAAAGCTGCACCAAACCCCTCGAAATTAATCAAAATGGAACCTGCAACTACACGCAGATCACCCGGCTTTGGATGGTTAGCCGCAGCTTCTGTCCTACTTTTTTTAGTAACCGGTTATTTTGCTTATACGTTTTACAATCAAAACAAAGAATTAAAAAGCTCCAACAATGAGTTAGAAGCCAAAATCAGCCGAACGGATAGTATTATGAATAAAATGCTTGAAGATCAAAGAGCCATCAATGATCCGAATGTTATGGTAGTTAATATGGTGGGTACACAGAAGGCATCTCCCGGCTCGGCAAGTATTTATTGGGACTCAACCTCCACAAATGTTTACCTGGTTGTAAAGAATATGCCAAAACTGGCTACCGATAAACAATATCAATTGTGGGCCATGATTGATGGCAAACCTGTTGATCTTGGATTATTTGATCAGCCTCAGCCTAATGTTATTCTTAAAATGAAAAACACGCAGAAGGCCGACGCCTTTGCTATCACCATTGAAAGCCGTGGCAATACCGGCGGACCTAATCTGGAACAATTACAATCGATGGGGAAGGCCAAACTTTAGCAAAAAAACCAGATCCCAATTATAGATTTTTTCGTAGTTAGAGGTAAGCTTTAACTGTGAATCCTAAGATTTGGTTCTATAGTTGGTTAATGACAGGGGCCCTCTTTTAGGGCTCCTTTTTTATTTCTGTCTTCCTTATTTTATCCCCTTATTTTGTAAAAAAAATTACTTGAAAACCTTTAAAGCCTGGCTTCTAGTTGCTGTAATATGGGTGCTAATAGTTACAACACTTCATTGTTTACCCGGATCAAGGCTTCCCAAAATAAGCTGGCAGGATAAAATATTCCTTGATAAATGGATCCATTTCTTCTTATTTCTGCTATTGGTTTTTCTTTGGAGCCGGTTTTATTCAAATAAAAGATCAATAGCGGGTGTCAAAAAGATCTTTTTGACGATCACAATTCTATCAATGATTTACGGAATAGGAATGGAAGTTGTGCAACATTATTTTATTCCATTCCGGTCGTTTGCTTATGAAGATATTGTTGCTGACGGACTGGGATCGGCAGCCGGATATTTTATTTCTATAAAGCGCTTTGTAAAAAAACCGATTTGAAAAATACTGTTGCGTAGTTACGATAGATATTGATATTTGGATTGACGGTTATTGGTTACTTTGAAATTGACAGAATTTTCAAACTGTCAGGTTGCATAGCTCGTACATAGTCGCATTGAATACGTCATGGCCAAAAAGATAACTTTCGCAGGATTGCTTTTTTTTATCACATTTATTTCATTTTCCCAGACAGGAAAAATCGAAGGTTATATTTCAGACGCTGAAAATAGAACCCCGCTGAACGGGGCTACTGTTATTATTTCAAACACTAAAGGAGATAATACTGATGCATTCGGAAAATTCTCCATCGGCAGGATCAATCCGGGACAATATGAACTTGTGGTTTCTCACATAAGTTATAAAACTGAGATCATTCCGGTTGAAGTAAAAGAAAATCTGACCTCGTCAGTTTCAGTACCATTGAAAAAAGCAGATCTTGACCTTTCCGAAGTAAAGGTCAATGGAAAGAAGGGAACCCCGTTAAATACGATCGGTTCAGTGGATATAATGTTTCGTCCCGTAAACACTTCGCAGGAAGTTTTAAGAATTGTTCCCGGTTTATTTATTGCGCAACATGCCGGTGGTGGAAAAGCAGAGCATATCTTTTTAAGAGGATATGATATTGATCATGGAACAGATATAAATGTAAGCGTAGATGGCATGCCGGTGAATATGGTAAGTCATGCACATGGACAGGGTTATGCCGATCTCCATTTTCTTATTCCTGAAACCGTGGAGAAAATAAATTTTGATAAGGGCCCTTATTTCACAAATAAGGGAAATCTTGCTACCGCAGGTTATGTAGAATTTCATACTAAAGACTTCCTAAAAGATAATTTTCTAAAATTAGAGGGCGGTCAATTCAATACACAACGTCTGGTGGGTATGCTCAAAATCCTTAATACAGAGAATGAAAATAGAAGGCAACAATTTTATGTAGGATCAGAATACTTCAAATCTGATAGCTATTTTGAAAGTCCACAGAACTTTCATCGTTTTAATATAATAGGCAAATACAATGCATGGTTTGGAGACCAAAACCAGCTTACAATTACAGTTTCAACATTTGACAGCAAATGGAACGCTTCAGGACAGGTTCCGGACCGTGCAGTACAAAGTGGAATGATCAGCCGCTATGGTTCTATTGATAATAGCGAAGGAGGAAATACAGGCCGGACAAATCTTAATATCCTGTACGCAAGACAATGGAAAAATAATTGGAAAACTACAGATCAATTTTATTTCAGCCGCTATCACTTCAACCTGTTTTCAAACTTTACATTTTTCCTGAATGATGCCGTGAATGGTGACGAAATTAATCAGCGGGAAATAAGAAATATGTATGGTTATAATACAACGGTCTCTAAAACATGGATGCTGGGACAAAAGAGTACACAGACAGAATTTGGCGGTGGGTTTCGTTATGATGATGTAATGGGAGTTGAATTATCAAGAGCAGCGAAAAGGCAATACATTGAAACATTGCAGAAAGGGGATGTGAAAGAGGCAAATGGTTATTTATCCTGGAATCAAAATCTTGAACTCGATTATAACTTTAGTGTGAATGGGGGGCTACGTTTTGATTTCTTTCACTTCAGTTACAGGGATCTATTCACCGGAGACATTGATTCTAAGCATCAGCAAAGAAGTGTCGCAAGCCCGAAATTGAATTTTGTTTATGCCCCATCCTCAACAGTTAAAATTTACCTGAACAATGGAATTGGCTTTCATTCAAACGATACCCGTGTGATACTTCATAATGATGCAAAAGATATTTTACCAAAAGTTTACGGTACGGATCTTGGAATTATTCTGAAGCCCGTAAAAAACCTGATCTTAAAAACAGCATTATGGCGTTTTTATTCTGAACAGGAATTTCTGTATGTAGGTGATCAAGGGATCGTAGAGCCAGGTGGCAAAACTAGAAGAATGGGAGTTGATATTTCTGCACGTTATCAATTTACTTCATGGCTCTTTGGCGATCTTGATATGAACTATACAAAAGCAAGGGCTATTGGTTCTGTAAAAGGCGAGGATTATATTCCACTTGCTCCATCCTTCACAAGCACTGGTGGTATATCTGCAAAAATGAAAAACGGATTTAGTGGTTCTCTTCGATATCGTTTTATGAATCATCGACCTGCCAACGAATTCAATTCAGTAAAAGCGGAAGGACATTTTATTAATGAAATATGTTTAGCATATGCCTGGAAAAAGTTTGAACTCACTTTTGCTGCTGAAAATATATTTAACCAGGAATGGCGTGAAGCACAATTTGATACAGAATCAAGACTTCAATTTGAACCTAGTTCCGTTTCCGAAATTCACTATACGCCGGGTACACCAAGATTTTTGAAGGCGGGAATCAATTGCAAGTTCTAAGGAGATAATAACCAATGAGCTACTATCGGTCAATTTCATTTGGATCTCGGGAAGGTCTATAAAAAAATAGACCCCTGTGGAAACAGGGGTCGCAACCAAAACTAACTGCTTATGAGAAAATTGACTGCTTTATTTGTGAAGAACTTTCATCTATAACGCAAATTTACTGCCAATATTTTGATGCTTGTTGTTAATGAACTATTAAAGGTATTTTACTCGTACTATCCACTGTTATTCAAAGGAAAATCTTCTAAGAATATCTTCAATTTCCCCCTCATTTTTAACCCAAAGAACCTTCATTTTCTAAACGTCAGAAATCAACCTTTATTTCATTCCGGACCCTGCCAATTTATAACCCTTTACAAGCAATCTGACGATGAAATGACAAAAAACTTATCGAATCTCGTCCTAAATATTTTCTATTAGTTTGACGCCAATAAAAAAGCGTTCCTGTTAAAGAAACGCCAAAGAAATTCAATGTTTAATTCGGAATGCCATTTCACTTTCAACGATTCCGGTTTAATTCTGTTTTGCCAGCTTCTCAGAATTTTCGGCAAATTGTAATGCTTCAATAAATTCCTGGATATCGCCGTTCAAGACCGCCGGTAAATTGTATGAAGTAAGATTTATGCGGTGATCGGTCACCCTTCCCTGTGGAAAATTATATGTCCGGATCTTAGCGCTGCGGTCGCCGGTGCTTACCAGGCTCTTTCTATGCCGTGAAATTTCTTCTTCTTGTTTTCTTACCTGCTCTTCATAAAGTTTTGTGCGTAACATGCCCATGGCTTTTTCGCGGTTGCCAAGCTGGCTTCGTTCTGTTTGGCAAACGACCACGGTGCCCGTAGGAATATGTGTCAGCATTACTTTTGTTTCCACCTTGTTTACATTCTGGCCACCTGCGCCACCGCTTCTTGCTGTTTCCATCTTTACATCTGCAGGATTTAATTCAAAATCCACTTCTTCAGCTTCCGGCATTACCGCAATTGTAGCAGCAGAGGTATGCACACGACCGGATCCTTCAGTTTCCGGCACTCGTTGCACACGATGTACGCCGCTTTCAAATTTTAGCGTGCCATACACATCATCGCCAATCACTTCAAGCTGTACTTCTTTATAACCGCCAACTGTCCCTTCGTTCTCACTTAATATCGCAGTTTTCCATCCACGCCTTTCACAATAACGCATATACATTCGCAACAGGTCACCTGCAAACAAGCTTGCCTCATCGCCACCAGTGCCTGCACGAATTTCAATAATAGCATTCTTCTCATCCTGCGGATCTTTGGGTATTAGCATTTGCCGAATTATCGATTCCAACTTTTCTCTTCTCTCTTCACTCACCGGCAATTCTTCTTTTGCCATTTCCCTCAATTCCTCATCAGTCCCATTCAATGCTTCTTTATACATTGTCACATCATCCAACACTTTCTTATACTCGTCATAAGCTGCAACAATCTTTTCAAGACTGCGATACTCTTTGCTTGTTTCAGCAAATCTCTTGTTGTTCGCAACGATCTCAGGGTTGGTAAGAGCTACTCCCAGTTGATCAAATCGTGCTTTTATTGCTTCTAACCTGTCTAACATCTGAAAGTTTTATTTTTATGTACTCAGCTGAAGTAATTCTGCTCAACACTAGTTGCGTCGCATCCTTCATCTGTGACAATTCCCTGCCAGTCAGTCGGCAGGTATTCACCATTTAAGGGCAGCAAAGTTAAAAGAAAACCCAGCATGGCATACAGAAAGTTCAAAGCAGATCAATTGTTTGATGGCTATCATCTTCATAGCAATGACAAAGTTTTAATTACTGGCGAATCAGGTAAAATAGCAGACATTGTACCTGTTACTGAAGCTGGCGATGATGTTCAAGCTTTCAGCGGTATTCTTTCCCCCGGTTTGATCAACTGTCATTGTCATCTTGAGCTTAGCCACCTCAAAAATGTCATACCTCCACATACAGGTCTGATCGAGTTTTTATGTTCAGTTGTTACTAAAAGAGATTTCGAACCAGCCGTCATTCAGGAGGAGATTAAAAAAGCAGAAAAAGAAATGTACGATAATGGTGTTATTGCTGTTGGAGATATTGGAAATACCCCGGATACAGCTGAAGTAAAAACTAACAGCAAGATCCGCTGGCAGAATTTTGTAGAAGTGCTTGGGTTCACTGATGAGCAAGCTGAAGAGAATATTGAACACTATAAAAAGGTTGCTCAAATATTTGAAAGTCAAAAATCAAAAGTCAATCCCGATAGCTATCGGGATCAAAATCGTACATCGTTAGTGCCTCATGCACCCTATTCAATTAGTCCTAAAACATTCAAACTAATTAATGAATTGACAAAAGATCAGGTTATTTCTATCCACAACCAGGAACATCCGGCGGAAGATGAATTATATAAGACCGGCGGCGGAGATTATCTGAAACTTTTCAAAATCTTTGGTATTGATAAATCACCATTCCCCGTTACTGGTTTAAGCAGCATTCGTTCTGTGCTACCACATTTCAATAACGGTCAAACCATTTTACTTATTCATAACACATTTATGCCGGAAGAAGATGTCGTATTTGCAAAAGAATATGCTAAGGCAAATACACTAAAATTGTATTGGTGTCTTTGTATAAATGCCAATCTGTATATCGAAAACAAAACACCTCCCATTGAAATGTTGATGCGAAATAATTGCCCGATCGTTTTGGGGACTGATAGCTACAGCAGCAATTGGCAATTGAGTATTGCAAAGGAAATACGGTCTATTATCCGTGTTACCGAAACGATGCCACGGCTTAAAGCCGTGGCATCGTTAGAGCAGGTTCTTCAATGGGCAACGATCAACGGCGCTAAAGCTTTAAAATGGGATGACGAGTTGGGAAGTTTTGATAAAGGGAAAAGACCGGGAGTGGTTTTAGTTAATACTGATTTTAGCAACTCTACACGGCTATTATAATGAACACAATAAAATTTATTGGGTACTTATTTTACCGTTATTACGAAAAACCTCCTCAGAGAGGTAATCCATATTTTCGAACGATGGGGTCACTGTTACTATTAGTTTACATCCATATATTGCAATTGCTTGCTTTATTTAACAAGATCGATTTAATACCCATAAAATCCTCTGATGATAAGCTAACAAAGTCAATAATCATGCTTTTAATACTTATTCCTATTTATCTTTTTGTTACTAAGCTTTTGAAAAAATCAGATATCGAGCCATTAAAAGAAAAATATGATTACAACTGGGACAAAGTACATTCAGGTAATCTTTGGTTGATAATCTATATAATTTTATCAATGGCCTTAATGTTTGTTCTAGCAATATGGAGGAAAGGATAATCTGTTTCATCCTAATACCTCTTTCAACACTGGTAAAGTCTTCATCGTTCCAAAATCCTGAATATGCAAAGCATAATAAGTCTCATAAGCAAATAATAATTGCCTTCGGAAATCATGATTGAGCTTTATTTGTTCCAATTCTTCCGGCTGCATCATTTTTAATAAGTCACTTGTCACTTCCGCCTCTTTGCCTTCCAAAAAATGAAAATGATTTGGACGGTCTGGCACAAAAGTGCCTTCCTGCATATCGAGTATTGAATTTTCCTTTGAGTAGTCGTCGCTGATCCTGAATCCGAAAAATGCAGGCAAATGCAATGCAAAGAAAAGTGGAAAATTCGCCATCACCGTACCGTTGCTTTCATCCAAATGCATGAACGCATCTTCGCAAAATTCGAAAAGTTCAGGGTTTGGCTCGGGTTGTTTCAAACATTTTGTAAGCAGTTCGATCATGAACAGGGCGACGGCATTCTTTGGCACATCGGAAAAAATATGCTTATATAAATAAGACCATTTGAATTCCTTGATGCGATTCAAATGTTTCAATTCATTATGATAAACAACCAGTTCAAGTATTGCAGTTGGTTGAAAGAGATTTGCTTTACCGGTGCCTTTTTTTGTTGAAGTCCTTACACCGTTTACCAAATAGGATTGCAAACCGAATAGTTCTGTAAATAGGGTAACGATCAAACTCGTTTCACCATATTTTACGGCCCGTAAAACAATTCCTTTGGTCTTATGTAGCTGCGACGACATTATTTATTAATGAAAATAATCTTTGCTGCCAGGTTCTCCTTTCTTCCATCATCAGTTATTAAAACAAGATACACACCGCTTGAAATTTTTCTTCCTTTATAGTCTTTGCCATCCCAAACGGCTTGCCCACCGAGGGCTCTTGTTTGGTAAACTAATCTCCCATCCAGCTCGGTAATTTTTACAATGGCATCATTTACTAAACCGCGAATAGCGATCGGTCCTCCATAGCCCGGTGGGACGGGATTAGGGAATACCAATACATTACTATTTGTTTCGCCGCCGCCCGTCGCCGTACTTCTGAATGAACAAATACCGTTGGCAGTAGCAAGAAATATTTCACCTGTCTTGCTGTCAATTGCGATTCTCTTTACATCATCACTTAGTAATGGACTATTTTCTTCTGTAAAACGATGAATGACCTTTTCACCGTCCGCACTGAGCAACCAGGCGCCATTTTTCGTTGCCACCCATTTTCTATCGGCTCCATCTACGGCAATACTTCTTACCTCTTCGCCCTTAAAAAGATATTGATTAAAACCGCCCTCAGTAACTACAGGCAATAATGCATCACACCCCTGTGATGAGAAAACGTTTTGTGGACATTGAACCACGGCTAATCCATCCCCGGTGCCAATCCAGATAAAACCATTTCTGTCTTTTGCAATGCTCAATACGTTATTCGTTGGCAAATTTCCAAGACCAACGCCGCTTTGATAAAGTTTCCATTTGTCATCCGCCGAATTATCAATGGTTGAATTATCATTAAAAATGATTAGTCCATTTCCTTTTGGTGAAACGATCCATTTCTGATTTTCATCATCAATGATAAGTTGGGATACAGCATGCTCGGAAAGTGCAAATGGAGGCACAAATGTTCTCCATGTGCCGTCATGTTTTCGGACGACAATATTTCGCAGGGCACCATAGTTGGCGATCCATAAATTATTTTCCTTGTCAAATGCTAAACCCGCGACACGATAACTGCCGGGGTCAAATATGGTCTCTCCAATCGAAGAATTCTGTTTGAAAATTTCAAAACTATTACCGGTTTTAATGTGCAGCAATCCTCCGCCATAAGACCCGGCCCATGCTGTTTCATCCCTTGGATCTATGGCAACTGAAATCAAATCGTGCAATGTATCAAGCTGAGGAAATTGCTTACTATTATAATTTGTCCATTGACCTTCGGAAAATTTATAAAGTCCATTCTTATTATTCTCTTTTAGCCAATTTTCATTTACTCCGCCTGCTGTTGCATAAAATGTGTTGTTGACAAAAATTATCTCACCTGTAGCAATAGATTGGGGCGAATTAAGATTATAATTTTCAAAACCAATTGACATGAACTTTGTTAACCCTCCAACACTATCGGCTATCCAATAATCAGTGTTGACCAGAATTGCTTTCTCTGGTTGCACAATTAAACGCGCTTCCTGCATCGCCCGGACGATTGTTCCATCTGTGTTCAGGGAAATGACCTTACCAATGCCGTTTTTTGTTTGACAAATAATCACTTTCCCGGAAGACGAATTAATGTTGTGAATTTTCCACGTGGTTTCCGTAAAAAATAAATCCCAGCTATTTGCAGTCAACACAAATACAGAATCATCCTTTAAAGCGAATATTCTATCCCCGGCAGCAATCACATTATCACATGCCCCGGCAGATAGTCCATTCGCACCACTAAGATTTTGCCAATTCAAATAATTTGCCGGATCAACCGTGTTGCCAGCTGTTCTTTTTAATCCTTCATCTGAAGCGGCGTAAAAAAAAGAATTTGCGGCAACAAACCCGTTGACTTTTACTTGTCCTCCATTATTACCAATAAACCAGGAATCTTTCACCTCATATTTATCACCGTCAATAACTATTACACCAAGCCCGGTTGAGAGATAGAAATATTTTCCGAAAGAAAAAACATTATAAATTGTTTTATCGCCAATAATATTATCGAGCTTAATATCCGGAACATTAAAAATATCATTCCGGTAAACAATATCAACGTTACTGTTGCGATAACCGATAAATAATTTATTATTCGTTTCATCGTAGCTGATAACCGAAACTCCTGTTTCATGAAGACCGTTAACACGACTGATTCGTGAAACCGAGTTGTCTGCCAGGTCGATATTAAACACACTGTAAGGCGTGGCGCAAAAGATTTTATTATTTCCCGCTGCAACATCAATGGCAGAATGATAAGGCAGGTGATCGCGCCATTGACCAATTGGCGGAACAGGCTGTTGAGAAATTCCTTTGTTGAAAAAAACAAATAAGATAAAAAATAAAAATATAGTTTGCCTTGTACTCACATTTCAAAAATATCACTCTTAATCTAAATGAGGGTTTAGAGGGCTGTTCAGTCATTTTTCTGTTTCTTTGCGCCAGTTTTTATCAAAGTCAGCAGTATGTGGAAAAGCCTCGGCCAGTTAATCCTTAAATACAGGATTCTTTTTTTAATTCTTTTGCTTGGGATTACTGCTTTTATGGCTTTCGAAGCAAAAGAACTTCAATTGAACTATGAATTTGCTAATGCCATTCCAACAGATCATCCAAAATTTAAAGCGTACCAGGAATTCAGAAAAAAATTTGGCGAAGATGGCAGCGTGCTGGTGATCGGTATTCAAACTGATAAACTTTTTGAAGAAAGAATTTTCAATGATTATGCCCAGCTTATAAACGATATAAAAAAAGTACCGGGGGCGGAAACGGTGATCTCCGTACCAACTGCTATCAATCTTATAAAAGATTCGGCCACCGAAAAACTGAGCTCTCAACTGATATTTGGCAACAGACCTCTTTCACAAACCGAAATTGATAGTTGTCGAAATGTTTTTTATAGTCTTCCTTTTTACCGTGGCTTATTATATAACCCTGATTCAAATGCATGGTTGCTTGGAGTAAATATTAATAAGGGGGTGCTGGCCTCGAAAAAAAGGGAGATAACAGTAGCGGAGATCATTGCGTTGAGTGATGCGTTTGGGAAAAAGCATTCTTTGCAAACACATCTAAGCGGTTTGCCGCTTATTCGTACCGTATTAGCAAAAAGAATTGCCGATGAAATGAAATGGTTCCTTGTCATATCTGTCATTCTATCAGCAGTTATTCTCCTATTGTTTTTTCGTTCGGTGACCAGTATGCTTTTATCAATTGCAGTTGTTGGCATTGGTGTGATATGGAGTTTAGGTACTATGGTTTTGATGGGTTATAAGATCACTTTGCTTACAGCGCTTATTCCGCCATTGGTAGTTGTAATTGGTATTCCCAATTGTATTTATTTTCTGAATAAATTTCATGTGTCGTATAATGAAACTGGTGATAAAAGAATTGCGCTTGTAACAATGGTAGAAAAGATGGGTATTGTTACCTTGTTTTGCAACATAACTGCCGCGATTGGTTTCGCAGTTTTCTTTTTAACCCGTAGTCAAATATTAAAAGAATTTGGAGCTGTAGCCGGATTTAATATCATGGCGTTGTTTTTTATTTCTCTTATTTTTATTCCCTCGGTATTAAGCTTTCTTCCTCCACCAAAAAGCAGGCATACAAAATATCTTGATAATCCACGATTAAGGCGTTGGCTTGATCGTCTTGAACGTTGGTCGCTCAATCATCGTAAATTGATTTATCGCGTCACCGGGATCGTTTTAATTGCTGCAGCATTTGGAATAATGAGATTAGAAAGCAACGGTTTTATTGTCGATGATCTTCCGAAAACTGATAAGATCTATACAGATCTGAAATTTTTTGAAAGAAATTTCAAAGGTGTAATGCCGTTGGAAATACTCGTTGATACAAAGCAGAAACGCGGCGTCACCCGCAACCTTACTAATCTTTTAAAAATTGACTCGCTTTCTCAATTTCTGGCTGCAATGCCCCAAATAGGGAAACCACTAAACATTACCGAAGGTTTAAAGTTTGCCAAGCAAGCTTTCTTTGAAGGCGACAGTTTGAATTATTCAGCACCTACAGAATTCGACTTGATACCGCTAAAACCTTATCTAGAATTTCAATCGGATTCAGGGAATAAAGAAAATTCTTTTGGGAAACTTATTTCTTCATTTATCGATAGCAATAAACAGGAAGCCAGAATAAGTGTAAGCATGAGTGACGTGGGTAGCTATCGTTTGCCCCAAGTACTTGATACGATCCAGAAAAAGGCGGACTCCATTTTTGACAAAGCTAATTACAATGTGCAGCTCACCGGTGCAAGCGTTACCTTTCTTGAGGGTAGCAATTTTATCATTAATGGATTGAAGGAAAGCATTATGTGGGCATTCGGGTTAATTGCCGTTTGCATGATGTATCTTTTTCGTTCATTCCGCATCCTCCTGTGCTCATTGATACCAAATGTTATACCATTGATCATTACCGCGGGGGTTATGGGTTGGCTGGGAATACGAATTAAGCCTTCTACCGTCTTAATATTTAGTGTGGCTCTTGGAATTGCTATTGATGTTACCATCCGTTTTCTTGTAAATTACAAACAAGAACTGCCTCGCAATAATTTCAATATGAAACAGACGGTGATTGAAACAATACATGGTACAGGCATCAGCATTATCTATACTTCTTTAGTTCTTATAGCCGGTTTTATCATTTTCTGTTTCAGCGGTTTCGGCGGCACACAGTCACTTGGATGGCTTACTTCTCTCACGCTTATTACCGCCACGCTGACCAATCTGGTATTATTACCTTCCTTATTAATTACATTTATTCGTAAAAAGAAATAGTCTAACCCCCTATTTTTGTGCAGCAGAAAGGTATGGGTTTGTGTCTTCCTGCTTGGAGCGATCATCTTATACCAACCATTTTACGCCTTATCCACTAGTCTTTATCCCTTAGAAAAATGCAGGTTGTAAGGCCGACTACTAAATATTTATATAGGCATACAATTTTTTTCATCACTAAAACACATGCACATGAGGAAACAACTACTACTCCTGTCCGGATTCGTGCTGCTCAGTATTATCACGCTGGCTCAACGCACTATCACCGGAAAGATAACCGATGACAAAGGCAATCCAGTTGCGAATGTATCGGTTATCGTAAAAGGTACTACAACTGGTACCACATCAAATCCCGACGGAACTTACTCTCTGACTGTTCCTGCCAATGCAAGGGCCCTGATTTTTTCTTCGATTGACATGATCACTGAAGAAAAACAGATAGGCACGCTGGCTGTAATAGACGTGAGTTTAAAAGGCGAAGACAAAACCCTTGCTGAAGTGGTGGTCACCGGTTACGGCACTGCACGCAGAAGAGATGTCTCAGGTAACATTGCCACCGTAAAGGGCGCAACCGTTGCCAACAAACCTATACAAAGTTTTGAACAAGCTTTGGCAGGTCGCGCCACTGGTGTACAGATCACGGTTCCAAACGGCGTTTTAAATACCCCGCCGGTTTTTCGCATCAGAGGAACAAATTCTATTTCGCTAAGCTCCTATCCCCTAATCGTTGTTGATGGTATTCCTACACCTACGGGTGATTTCAGTTCCACATCTGCCGCAGGCAACGCGCTGGCAAGCATCAACCCGAATGATATCGAAAGCATAGATATCGCGAAAGATGCCGCGGCGACTGCTATCTATGGTAGCCGCGCAGCAAATGGTGTTGTATTTATTACCACCAAAAAAGGAAGAGCAGGAAAAGCAAAAGTTAGTTACAATGCTTCAGTCAGCTGGACGCAGCCTTATGGACTTCCTGATGTACTGAACGCGCAGGAATACACTGATTATAAGAATATGGCTGCTGCTAATAATCCCGGCGTAAACTCAACAAACCCGGCAGGAAATGGCTATACAAAATTTGCATTGGCAACGGATGCAAACGGCAATACAATCGATACCCGTTGGTCAGATCATGTTTACCGCACGGGCTTTTCACACGACCATAATATCAATGTTTCCGGTGGTAGTGATGCCACTACGTATTATTTTTCTGCAGGCTTTACTGACCAGGAAGGTATCCTTATCAAAAATGATTTTATCAGGAAAAATATTTTGTTCAACGTAGAAAGCAAGGTGAATAATTGGTTTACAGTAGGAGGAAAGATCTCTTATTCAAATGAACAAAATCTTGCCGCAAATTCCTCAGGTTCGCTTCCAGGTGAAGGTTTTGCAACTGCAGGGTTGGGGCGGATACCTTTAGTCACTGCGCCTAACGTGGCTCCATACAAGAATGACGGAACATACAACATCACGGCAAATAATGTGGTTGGCCCAATGAACAATTCATTGGCGCAAGTCGGATTTTACAATCCTGTTGTTGTGCTGGATCTGAATAGACAAAATTCTGAAACGAATCATATTCAATCTCATGTATTTGCACAAATAAAGCCGGTAAAATGGCTAACATTAAGAACGATGTACGGGGTAGATTACCTATTCGTAGATAATGAAAGTTTTCTTAACCCGATCCATGGTGATGGGTTCTCCGCAACAGGTAGTGCATCGAGCACATTGGGCAAATTCAAAAGATGGACATGGACAAACACGGCTCAATTTGATAATTCATTTTCTGGCAAACACAATGTAAGTCTGCTGGTAGGAAATGAACAAGACAGAAGGACGAATGAGGGTTTTGGACTTAACAGGCAAACTCTTTCGGATCCTGCTTTTACAGTAATCCAGGCTGGTTGGGTCACACCAAATACTTCTGGTCTTGCTTTTGGTGAAAACTATTTGCTTTCATACTTTGGCCGTGCCACCTATGATTTTAATAAAAAATATTTTCTTTCGGGAAATATCAGGAGAGACGAATATTCTGCATTCGCAGACAAAGCAGCAACTTTCTGGGGAGCATCTGCTGCCTGGGACGTCGGTAAAGAAAACTTCTGGGATAAAGCAGGGCTGAGCAACATATTTAATAATTTCAGGTTACGTGGCAGTTATGGTAAAGTAGGCAACACCGCCGGGATCGGCGATTATGTTATTTACTCTTCTTATGGCTCCGGCTTGTATGGCGGGCTTCCAACCCTGCAATTCAATTACGCCGGAAATTCAGGATTGCAATGGGAAACAAGCACAAAGATTGACGTCGGTGTTAACTTCAGTATGTTCAAAGACAAGCTCCAAATTGAAGCCACACGCTATTACAATGATATCAAAGATCTGATTTTGAATGTGCCTCAGGCGCCTTCTACTGGAGTACCAAATGCAATTCCACTTAACGTGGGAACGATGTATAATAAAGGATGGGAGTTTGCCATAACCGGCAACCCATTCAGAGGTAAAGACTTTAGCTGGACCTCTACGCTGAACGTCACGACAAATAAGAATGAAGTAACTTCTCTTGCTCCCGGCTTAACCGAAATACTTACTTCCACTTCAGGGCTTGAAACGGTAAGCCGGACTGCAGTTGGTTATTCATTAGGATATTTGTGGCTAGTACGCAACGGTGGTGTCGATCCTGCAACCGGCAGGAGAATTCTTCTGAACGCCGCAGGACAACAGGTATTATATTCTTTTTATCAAAGTACCAGTGCCGGCATTTATAATTGGATCAATCCGGATGGAACAAGATACTCAGAACCCGGCCAACCAGTCGGTGTTGGTGTCACACAAGCTAAAGACGGTGTGATGTTTGGAAACACCATGCCAAAAGTCTATGGTGGTTGGGATAACACATTCCGTTATAAAAATTTTGACCTGAATGTATTGCTTACTTACCAGTTTGGCTTTTATGTGTATTATGGAACGTGGGCGGGCTTGCATGATCAGCGTTTCTGGAACAATCATAGAGATGTTTTGGACGCATGGAAAAAGCCAGGCGATATAACCACAGTGCCAAAACCGATGTATGGCGATAATGTTTCCAACGGTTCAGCTTTACCTATGTCATACAATGCATTCAAAGGTGATTTTGTAAAAGTGAAGAACGTAACGCTGGCTTACAATATCCCGGCAAAACTTTCTAATAAAGCAAAACTTTCTTCTGCAAGAATCTTTGTTGCCGGTCAAAACCTGGCAATCATTACAGATTACCCTGGGCCTGATCCTGAAGTTTCTTCGAATGGAAACGGAAATTCTAACCAGGGGATTGACAGAAACACAATTGCAAACGGAAGGAATTTTGTGATTGGACTGAACGTAACCTTTCAATAACTAAAAAGTTAAAAGAATGAAAAAGCAATTAAAATATATAATGAGCATTTGTTTTGGATTGATGATGGTAACATCCTGCAAAAGGGAATTACTTTCACCTATCCCTCAAACATTTGTTATTGATCTGACAGCGTTTGATACACCGGGCCGTATCGCTAACCAGGTTACCGGTTTGTATCAAACTTTCAAAAGTGGAACCTTTTATGGAGGCAGGGCACAAATTGCCGGCGATATTCGCGGTGAGGATTTTTTGAATGAAACAACAAATGGCGTTACAGGATATGATGTCTGGCTGCTTAATGCAACCGGCACTTCCCAAAATTTTATTAAGAACTTGTGGGCACAGGCTTACCAGGTCATTAATGGCTCGAATATTTTCCTTGAAGGTATGGCTGCCAAAGGGACCTCAGTTGTAGGTGCTGCGCTGGCGAACAACTATATCGCTGAAGCAAGATTGCTCAGGGCCTTGTCTTATCTTAAATTGCTTGAGCACTATGCAAAGCCGTATACAGATGGTAATGGAAGTAAGCCCGGTGTTCCATTACGTTTAACAGCCATTAAGGGACCAGGTTCTTCGCCGATGGCAAGAAACACAGTGGCTGAAGTATATACGCAGATTATCGCTGATCTTGATTTTGCCGAAGCAAATCTGCCTCTTACTTATACTACTGCTACGCTGAGTACCACCCGTGCTCATCGTAATACTGCAATCGCGCTGAAAACAAGAGTATATTTAGCCATGCAGGATTATGCAAAGGTGATCACTGAGGCAAATAAAATAGCAGCTCAGACTACTGCGCCGTTCAGTGCTACATCGGGAGTTGCTCATGCTTTACAGGCAAATATTGTAAATGTGTTCAGAACTCCTTACACAACGACTGAATCCATTTTATCAATGCCCATGACAAGTACAGCAGGTGATAACCCGGGCACCCAGAATCAACTGGCATATTATTGGTCAAGAACTCCGGCAGGCGTCGGCAATGGAGAATTTTCTCTAAACCCAAGTGGCATTGTCGCTAATACAGGCTGGACTGCTGCCGATGCGAGAAGAGGTTTTAATGCAACAGTTTCCGGCAAACTTTACCTGAATACAAAATACACAGTTGCGTCTCCTTTTACAGATTGGGCACCGATAATTCGCTATTCAGAAGTATTACTTAATCTTGCTGAAGCATTAGCAAGAACAAATACTGGTGTGAATGTAAGGGCTTTAGCGCTACTAAATGCCGTTCGTCAAAGGTCCGACGCTGCCACAGTGTTGGCTCCGGCAACACAAGCCGATCTAATCAATGCAATATTGCTTGAAAGAAGAATTGAATTTTTGGGTGAAGGATTACACAATTTTGATCATATGCGATTGCTTCTCACAATTCCTGCCAAGGGTCCCGTTGCAGCAAAAGCGCCGGGTGAACCAGGTTATATCTGGCCGATTTCGGCAGACGAATTATCTCTTAACCCGCTTATGACAGATAATTAAAAAATTCCCCGTGAGAAAAACTAAAGGGTTGCCAATGGCAACCCTTTCTTTATTAAGAAAAGTTCAATTCAATACCTCTTGTAGTTTTTGTTCCAATGCATAGCCCCGAAGATTTTCTGCAATGACTTTCCCTTCGGGATCCACTAAAACATTGAAAGGAATGCTACCAACCTGGTATACCGGCACCACTTCACTTTGCCAATATTTCAGATCGCTCACATGTGTCCAATTCAGCTTATCATCTACGATAGCCTTTATCCACGCTTCTTTTTGTCCAGGTCTATCTAATGAAACACCCAGTATGGTAAAATTTTTATTTCTAAATTGATTATACGCCTCTACTACAGTAGGATTTTCCCGGCGGCATGGCCCGCACCAGCTAGCCCAAAAATCAACAAGAACATATTTACCACGAAATGAGCTAAGCCTGACTGTTCTCCCTTCTGTATCAGGTAAAGAAATTTCAGGCGCCACTTTTCCTACCCACAAGGTTTTAGGAATTTGTGATTCGACCGAATTCCTGACACCGGCAATATCAGTTCGTCCGGGAAACTTGTTGACCATTTCATTCAACAAGCCAATAAGTTCCTCGCTGCTAAACCCATTCATTTTGTAGTTGGGATTATTTGCCCAACCCTGGTAAGTAGCAAGTACAAAAAAAGCAAACGGCGCTTTTTGTGCTTGCTGAACCGTTTGCTGTGTATATGTTTTCAGATCGCCCGCAATTTGTTTTTGTTTTGCGTTAAGGCTTTCAGCCAATGCTGAATCACCGTTGTTCTTCCTTATGCTGTCAGCCTGGAAGGCGATAGTAAACTTATCCCTTTGCATTTCACTTATTCTACTAAGATAATCCTGGATGGCTTTGCTGTCTTTTGATCCAGACACAGTATAAAAATCAAATTGTTTGTTGAAATCAGCATCCACAGTGATCTTAGATGCATCATTGATAATTGTCGCAAATGGAGGAGCATCATTTTGCAGGCGCAGATTATATACACCTTCTTCCGTTGCTTCCACTTTCAATGAAAACTTTCCCTCGGAACTAATGGCAGAAGAATCCTTCACTTTTTTTTCACCAGAGGTAATATTGGTTTCTTCAATATATACCATTTTTGATGAAGCATTTCGCAGGGTGCCGGAAACAATAAATGATCCTTTATCCTTATTCTGACACCCGGCCAGCAATAAACTCAGTAACACCGGTAAAATAATCTTTCGCATACAATACTTTTTTAACTATTAAGTTTTTGATTCAAAATTTCATTTACAATTTTAGGGTCAGCTTTCCCTTTTGACCTTTTAATGACTTCACCCACAAATAAAGCCAGCAGACCCCTTTTTCCTTTTTTGTATTCTTTCACTTTATCTTCAAATTGTAAAAGTACTTCATCTGCAATTGGCAAAATATAGTCTGAATTACTTTCGATTACGAGGTTCATCTTTTTCGCTACCTGCATCGGATCAGCTTGCGGATCCTCAATTAGTAAGGGAAATATTTTTGATGAAGCAACAGAAAAACTGAGTTTATTTTCTTCCACCATCTTAATGAGCGAACGAAACGTGGCAGGCTGTATCGGGAAAACATCAATGGTTTCATTTTCGTCATTTAGCCATGTTTTAACCGGGCCCAGCATCCAGTTAGCTGCCGATTTTGGTTTGATATCAACGTTGTTCTCGTTTTTATGTTCGGGTGAAATAAGCTTTTCAAAGTAATCGGAAAAATTCTTTTCCTCAGTTAATGTGGTTGCATCATATTCACTGAGAAAGTAGGCTGAGGTGTATTTTTTTATCCGTTCCTCTTGCAGAACCGGAATGCTCTTTTTTATTGTTTCAATAAAGTTATCTGTAAGATCAAAAGGGGTAAGATCCGGTTCGGGAAAATAACGATAATCTTCCGCGTCTTCCTTATCACGAATAGCAAATGTTGTTCCGCTTGCCGCATCAAAACTTCGTGTCTGTTGTAGAATCGTTTCGTTCTTTTCCAGTAAAGAGATCAACCGGCCTGCCTCATATTCAATTGCAGTTTTTACATGCCTGATCGAGTTAAGATTCTTTACTTCTACTTTTGTGCCCAGTGTTTCTTCCCCCATTCTTCTTACAGAAATATTTGCATCACAGCGAAAACTCCCTTCTTCCATGTTTCCATCACCTATTTCCAGATACCGGACAAGCTTACGCAGCTCCGTTAAATAAGCATATGCCTCGTCACCACTTCTTAAGTCTGGTTCAGTGACAATTTCTAAAAGCGGCACCCCGGCCCGATTATAATCCAGTGCGGTTGCATCCGTATACACATCATGAAGACTTTTACCTGCATCCTCTTCCATATGGATCCTGTTCAATTGAACTTTCTTTTTCGCTGCACTTGTTTTTATCTTTATAAACCCGCCTTTGCAAATTGGTGTCGTATGCTGTGACACCTGGTAACCTTTCGGAAGATCTGGATAAAAATAATTTTTACGGGCAAAATAATTTTGCTTTTCTATTTTGGAATCACATGCGATTCCAAGCTTCACTGCAAAGCCAATGGCTTCTTTGTTCATCCGGGGTAACGTGCCGGGGTGGGCAAGGGTTATTGGGCTGATGTTTGTATTGGGTTCGTCGCCAAAAAATGAGCTATCTCCGCAAAATAATTTACTTTGCGTAAGCAGTCTTGCATGCACTTCAAGCCCCACTACTATTTCGTATTTCAGATTTCCGTCCATTTTGTTAGAACGGCAAAAATACAGTTGAAAGTCTTAAGGAGTTTGGGAAATAGGAAACAAAAAGCCGTCCGACTGAGGCGGGACGGCTTAGAACTTAAATATGTTGGTTTTTAAAGGTCGGCTGTTTTTAACTTACGCGGAACTTTTACTTCGACGTTTTGAGTCTTGCCATTTCTTTTAATTTTCAAATTAAAAGAAACTTTGTCCTTGTTTTCTTTTACCAGCCTGGCCACTTCATCAGCACTGTTTACTTCTTTATCATTGAAATGAGTAACTAAGTCATTTTCTTTTATTCCTGCTTTTGCGGCATTGCTTTCCTCATCCACTTCAATAACCTTTACACCCTTACCATCATCTGTATCCTGTACTGATAAACCCAATCTTGGTGTACCAGACCGCGACCATGCTTGTGCCCGTGGCGCACCCTGAATCTTTGGAACAAGAAGATCATTATAGTCAGGCATGTCCATTTTAAAATTCTGACCAGGCCCAAAACCGTATGCACTTACGCCCCTCCATTTACCCAGCTCGGCGGTTACCTTTTGTTCCTTTTTATCTCTTAATAGAGTTACCGTCACTTTTTCACCAGGTTTGTGTTTGCGAATTGCTGCTGACAATTGATCCGGTTCTTCAATTTTTGTTTCACCGATTTTGGTAATGATATCACCTTCTTTAATACCAGCCTTTTTTGCAGCGCTTTCATCAGTTATTTCAGTCACCTTCACGCCACCTTCTGCTTCCTCTGTAACTACACCAAGCATTGCACGATTCTGATCCATATCACCAAACATTCTGAATGCATTATCATGATCGTTATCCCAACTGAAGCCCTGGCCAACACCGGTTCTCGGAAGGGAATAAGCATTCAAGCCTTCCATTGTTTTGTATTTATTGCGATGCACTTTCACATCCCCATCTTTCAGGTCTTCGATCGGCTTTCCGTTAACCGTTATCTTATCGCCGTTGATCTCAACAACGGTTTTTTCTTTACTGTCCGTGTTGCGGGTTATGACGATCTGTTCAACACTTTTTTTCTTATCCTTGATTTCTTTTTCTTTCTCCTTCTCATCCTGGGCGAAGGAAGGAATCGCCAATGTGGCTAGCAAGGCAGCCATCACAAAATTTACAACAAGTCGTTTCATAAAATGTATTTTTAAATTTCCTACGTTCTTTTTCGTAGACCAAATATAAAGACATTTTCCGAATTACGAAATGTTTCGGAAGTGTTAAATAGGCAATGCCGGTTCAGGCGGCGTATTTATCTGACGGACGGATGCCAAATCTCCGAAGTTTCATGAGGATTGCCCCTCGATTTCTTCCTCATCGATATAAGTCGACCTCGGCCCTCCCCACTATGCGTCGCAAACCAATTTTTTCAAAGCCGTATCGAATTGAGGCATAGGCGGCTTCGGTTGCATATCCATTTTCCCAGCCTTCTTTTTTGAAACGGTAACCAAGATCGATCTCATTCAGCCAGCACGATACTTTAATCCGCACCAACCCAAAAATTCAAGGGCCGGCTTAACATGCACAGTCCACCGGCCATGATTATAAAAAGCATATTGGGATATAATGATTTTCTCGAGAATTTCAGATACCTGTGCCAGGTCTTTTACAGGATCGTGCGTATCGTGGGTGACATCGGGATCCCGATTCAATTCATATATAAGTTTAGCATCAAGTGCTGTGAAAGTACGAATCAGCAGACGCTTTCTCTCAGTGATAATACTCATTGTTGGTAAAATTACCAGTTAGAAATCGGTAAATCCTCTTCCCCTAAAATGGTATTGGTCAAAAGTATTGATTTCTGATTTTTGGTATTTAATTGCGGCTAATTATTATGAGTGAATTGATAGCAATAGTTGCTTTAGCTATATGTGCAATTGTGATAACGATTGTTATTCGCATTTATAAAGAAAGCCCTAAGATCAGGAAGAATATTGAAGAGATTGATGCGGGTGATCAGTAGATCTTTTTTATCCGTGTCGGGGTATCATTTCCTTTTACCAGGCCTGTTGTTCCAAAAGCAATGCCTCTAATTATTTTTTTCATTTTCTGGTAATCTAATGTCGAGGCTTCATCATCAGGATGATGATAATATTTGTCTGCCGGCGATGTTAGCATGATTGAGTGGGCAGGGACACCTTTCAAGGCAAAAGGATAATTATCAGAACGTATAAACAAAGAGCCTTTGAAGTCGGGATCTCCTTTGAAGAATTCTTTTTCGAAACTATCCCCGAAAGCCTCGTAATTCCTGTTTAATATTTTTTTTAGATCTGAATACTCATACCCGGTAATATAAGGTCTTGGATTCTTAAATTCACTTCTTCCGATCATTTCAATATTAATAACAGTAACAATGGAATCAGGTTCGAATACGTTTGCAAGAAATTGGGAACCTAACAGGCCAAGCTCCTCTCCTGTAAACGCAATAAACAGTATTGTCCGTTCATTATTATTAAGGGCCTTAAAATATTTGGCAAGACATATTACCGCTGCTACACCTGATGCATTATCATTGGCACCGTTGTAGATTTGATCATTGTCAGCAGCAAACTTATCATGCGGAAATGGGTTTGTTGAATCCGTACCAACATGATCATAATGCGCAGAAAAAATTATTAACTGGCGCGGCTTTGATTTCCCTTTGATCGCGCCGATAACATTGAACCATGCAGGTTTCACTTCCTGGAAATAACCATTGTTGCCCGCAACATGACCTAAACCAGCCTTCTTAAATTCATCTGCAATAAATAAGGCTGCCTTATGATTCTCAGCGGTCCCGGCAAATCTGCCCAGTAAACTATCTGACGCAAGCACCTCAATAATATAACGAAGAGAATCATGATGAAATATGTAATCAGCTAACGAAGATTGTCCTTTAACCGGGTCAAAAGAAAAAAGAAGTTGGATTGAAATAAAAGATTTTATAAATAATCTCATTTCAAAAGATTCTTTACGGTCTCAATTATCTTTTTCGGGATATTTTCACCCTGTTCACTATCTCCTTTTGTAAGTGGAGAGATATACTCCTTGTAAATTTTAGAGGTACTTAAGTTTTTCGATGAGGCAATTGGATCATCAATCATAATTAAAACATGCGGCCTTCCATCAATTTCGGTTACAAGAACAACTACATAATTTTTAAGTCCTTTTTTTATGGCAAAGAAGATCTTTTTTAAAAGATCCGGATTACCGGTTTCCACTATCTCTCCAATGAAATTTATTCCATTAATATTTTGAACCCGTTCCAGAAGCGAACTTTTAGCTAACTCGATTTCTTTCGCATCTGTTTTTTCCAATTGCTTTTTCAGCCCGGCATTTTCCGAAAATAAATTCTCAATACTCTTCAAAACATCCTTTGGATTCCTGAATTGTTCTTTTACCGAATTCAATTCTTTCAATCTACTATTTATGTATTCTTCAGCTGCTTCGCCGCAAATTGCTTCGATACGTCTAACACCTGCAGCAATCGCAGTTTCATGAGTGATCTTAAAAAGACCAAGTTCTCCTGTAGTGCCAACGTGCGTACCGCCACAAAGCTCAACAGAGTAGGTCGGATCAATGATCACCACTCTTACGACATCACCATATTTTTCACCAAATAATGCCAGTGCCCCCAATTTTATTGCCTCATCTTTTGGCATTTGTTTAATTACAACCGGAATATTCTCCCTGATTTTTTTATTTACTAATTTTTCAATAGTTGCAATTTCCTCGTCATTAACTTTTGCAAAATGAGAAAAGTCGAACCGGAGATGTTCATCATTTACCAAACTTCCTTTTTGTGTCACATGTGTGCCTAACACTTTTCTTAAAGCTGCATGAACAAGATGTGTTGCAGAGTGATGAAGCTCTGTATGCTTTCTTTTCAACGCATCAACTTTGGCAATGACTTCGCCGGAAAGATCAGCGGGAATTTTTTCTGTAAAATGAATGATGAGGTCATTGTCTTTTTTTGTATCAGTAACAATTAATTTCTCACCGTTTACTATCAATTCTCCGGTATCACCTACTTGCCCGCCACTTTCAGCATAAAAAGGAGTTACTTCCAGGACGAGTTGATAGGCTTCTTTTCCTTTTGCTTTTATTTTTCTATACTTAACAACTTTAGTTCTTGACTCCAGTTCATCATAGCCGATAAATTCATTCCTTGCATAATCATCCAGTACGATCCAATCTTCTGTATCAACGGTTGTGGCGGCGCGGCTCCGTTGTTTTTGCTGTTGCATTTCTTTTTGAAAACCGTTATCGTCAACGTCGATATCAATTTCCTTTGCCAAAAGCTTCGTCAAATCAAGTGGAAACCCATATGTGTCTTGTAATTTAAATGCTAACTGACCATTGACTTCTCCCAATGCTTTTTTTAGGCTTTCGGGGGAAACCTTCATTTGCTCCTGTAATCTTTTTCCTTCCTCTTTTATGAGATCTTGCAACGGCACCAGGGATTTATTTAATGACGCCCGAAGTCTTTCAATCACTTCAGAGGAAACAGAACCCGGAATTATTTTTTGCAAATTATTATTAAAGGCTTCCAAAACACTTGAATTAAATAGTTTAATTCCTGCCTCTAACGTTTTTAGAAAAGCATCCTCTTCTTCTTTCACAACTTTGGTCACAAAATCAGTTTGCTTATATAATTCAGGAAAAACCTTTTCAAACTGCTTTGCCAATACAGGTATTAATTGATGTAAGAGCGGCTGTTTATAATCCAAATATGAATAATAATAGCGAACTGCACGACGAAGTATTCTTCTTATCACATATCCGGCTCCTGTATTGGAAGGCAATTGTCCATCTGCAATCGTAAACGCAATGGCACGAATATGATCGGCAATAACACGAAAAGCAATGCTTTCTTTATCATCACCTGACTTATATACTTTATTTACTCTTTTACCTGTTTCAGCGATGGTTCCCGAAAATACATCCGTATCATAATTACTCTGCTGACCCTGTATCACCCTCACCAATCTTTCCAGCCCCATACCTGTGTCTACATGTTTATCAGGCAATGATTCAAGGCTGCCGTCTTTTAAACGATTGAACTGAATAAAGACATTGTTCCAGATCTCTATCACCTGTGGATGATCATTGTTTACTAAATCTTTTCCGTCTTTACTTTTCCTTTCCTCATCAGATCTGCAATCCACATGAATCTCTGTACAAGGTCCGCATGGACCTGTATCTCCCATTTCCCAAAAATTATCTTTTTTATTTCCCATCAGGATCCTGTCTTCGCCTATCCACTTTTTCCATTCATTGATCGCTTCATCATCTTTTGGCAAATTCTCTTTTGTATCACCTTCAAATACCGTTGCATACAACCTGTCCTTTGGAATTTTATAACCTTCCGTCAGTAATTCCCAGCTCCATTCAATTGCTTCTTTTTTAAAATAATCCCCAAAGCTCCAGTTTCCCAACATTTCAAACATGGTATGATGATATGTATCCACACCCACTTCTTCCAGGTCATTGTGTTTGCCGCTTACACGCAAACATTTTTGGGTGTCGGCAATGCGCTTATGCGGCGCCGGCTTATTTCCTAAAAAATAATCTTTGAACTGGTTCATGCCCGCATTTGTAAACATCAGTGTGGGGTCATTTTTTACCACGATCGGTGCCGAGGGTACGATCACATGTTCTTTCGATGCGAAAAAATCCAGAAACTTTTGCCTTATTTCGCCACTGGTCATCATAAATAATTAGCTTGCCTACCGGCAGGCGGGGTTGATTTTTGCAGTTGAGAAGACTATATTTGTCTTCCCTGTAAAAGTGGCCAAAGGTAATGATAAGCCGTGAGTTGAGTAATAGAAACCGGTTGCTTACAGGCGCTGATTTTAAAACCAGTTATCCGATACCCAACCGATACGGCCAGGGTTATGAAAAAAATCAAATACTATTACAATACGCATACACTCCGGTATGAGAAACTGGAAACGCCCCTGCGTGTAAAACTGCTGCGTGTATTTGGTTTTATTGCTGCCGCGTTGGTTACTGCCGCCATCATCTCATTATTAGCATTCCGGTTCATTGGTTCGCCAAATGAGAAATTGCTACGGGCAGAAAACGAAAGAATGAAAGATCGTTACCGGGCGCTGAGCAAGCAAACAACCAAGATAGAACAACAGATGAAGGAGCTTGAAACAAGGGATAATGAAGTGTATCGTTCAATTTTTGAAGCCACACCGATACCTGACAGCGCAAGACTAAAGGAATTGGAAAAAGAACAACAAATAGCCAAAGTGGAAGGAATGGAACAAAACGATTTGATCAATTCAATTATCACTTCGCTTAATAATATGGGCAGTCGCATTAACGCTCAAAAGGCATCATATAAAGATTTGGCCGGAATGATGAATAACAAAGAAAAAATACTCGCAGCCACTCCGGCGATCCAGCCCGTAAGCAATACAGATCTGAAACGAATTGCTTCCGGTTTTGGCTATCGCATCGACCCGGTCTATAAAACTGTAAAGCTTCACCCCGGACTTGACTTTAGCGCTCCTGCAGGCACGCCTATATACGCCACGGCAGATGGTTCAATCGAAGTTGCGGGCAATCGTGGCGATGGTTATGGTAACTGTGTTATCATTAATCATGGTTATGGTTATAAGACTTTATATGGTCACATGTTTCGTATTAAGGCAAGAGGGGGCCAAAGGGTAAAGCGTGGCGAGGTGATCGGCTATGTAGGCAGCACCGGCAAAAGCACGGGGCC
>JAICGN010000012.1 GCA_025923075.1 Chitinophagaceae bacterium | reverse complement strand
GAATTCCAGCGCATTCTTATCGGGATTGATGGCATCAATGGCCAGCAGTATCTTTTCCATAACATGGTTTTTAACAAAGCTATTAATGACGCGCTCCGTTTTGTATGATGGTCATTAGAGGAAACAATGATTGTGGTCAAACAGCGAGCGATGGGCTTAATTGATGAAATTTGCCGGCTGCATAGGTGCTATGATTCTCGTGTCGCGTAGCACCCGGGCGACGGACTTGTTTCAACTATCACGATAATTTCTGATTTTCGTCATTTGTAAAATTTATGCTGCCCGATACATTTGTGGTAAAGAAAATTTTATGCTAACAACACTGAAGTTTGTTTGCAGCGATGATCAACAAAAAAGATTCGCAGTAGCAGTACGTAAAAATGTAAATGATTATTTCAGGCTTGAGGGCATTTCAACGAAAGGTAACCTGGCAATGGTCCTTCAAACAATAGCGATGTTATCCTTCTACATCATTCCGTTTATCCTGGTGATGACGATACCTATGAATGGATGGGTTGCCCTGGTGATGGCCGTTATTTCGGGCATTGGGATGGCCAGCATTGGCATGTGTGTAATGCATGACGCTGTACATGGTTCGTATTCAAAGAAAGAATGGATAAATAAGTTTTTAGGAGGAACCATGTATCTATTGGGCAGTAATGTGTTTAACTGGAAAATACAGCATAACATGTTGCATCATGCCTACACCAATATTGAAGGCTATGACCAGGACATCGATTCAAAAGGGCCTATCCGTTTATCACAATATGCACCTCTCCGGAAGATTCATCGATATCAGTATATCCATGCTTTTTTCTTTTACGGCCTGATGACAATTTCAAAACTGATCAACGATTTTACACAATTGATAGAATTTAATAAGGCAGGAATTACACGGCAGCATCATGTCAACCCGACTTTTGAATACCTGAAAATGGTGACCGCAAAGATGATTTACCTGTTTGTTTTTATTGGTCTGCCAATATTGTTTACACCTTTTGTATGGTGGCAGGTACTGCTCGGATTTTTTATCATGCACTGGATAGCAGGTTGCATACTGAGCACAATTTTTCAAATGGCACACGTGGTAGAAGGCACTGTTCAATTTTTGCCAAATGATGAAGGAATTATAAATAGTGAGTGGGCTGTTCACGAATTGCGAACCACATCCGATTTTGCAAGGAACAATATTTTTCTAAATTGGTATATCGGTGGCTTGAATTTCCAGATTGAGCATCACCTTTTTCCCAACATTTGTCATATACACTACCGTAAAATTGCTCCTATTGTTGAAAAGACTGCAAAAGAATTTGGTTTCACTTACAACCTAAAACCAAATTTTATGAATGCGCTTCACTCGCACATTCGCAGACTAAAAGAGCTGGGTAGATAAATCATAGTGGTCCGCGGGTTCAATAATTTTAAAAAAAGTTCCATAATTGTTCCGGTTCTTATCCATAGACTATTTTATTGTAGTGAAATGTTGTGATCTTGTGCCTTAGTTACACTTGCAATCAATAAGCATCCGCAAAAATGAACATTATGAAATCCTAGCCGTGAAGATGATACTATTCGAAGTACTGATCAAAAATTCTCAATTGGCTGTCGATTTTATGAAAACCTGCTTCCTGGTCCACTAAGTCGTTAGAGTTCATTTCCTTCAACGAAGAAAGATAACCTGTAAGCCATATATGCAACATATCATGATCTTTACCACTCATTCTGCATTCGCTTACAAGCTTATTTGATTTGGCCTGCAAATCGGCAGCTAGTGTTGTATAATCTGGGCTGGTCGGTTCAGCCTTCTCAAAAGCTTCCCGGATCAATTTTATATTTTCACGAGTTGGTGCATCCAACTTCCATTTTTTCCCTGCATTAAGAGTTAACGTTGTAGTGCCAGTTTCTTTACTCGCATCTGAACTACCAGTTTCGTGTTGATGGCTTTTACTATCTGCCCTATGGTTGCAGCCCATAAACAAGAAGATCATAAGACCAAAAAACAATTGATTTATCGTCATATCAGAAGATTTATTTTATGGATTTTTTAATTACGGGTGAGCAATGAATATGGGCAGTTTGTGATCCCTGACCACATCCTTACTAAAACTTCTTTTAAATACCCGGGAAAGCGAAGACCTTCCAAATGATCCGCTGACAAGTATTGAGTTCTTCTTTTCCATGGCCCAGGCAGCAAAATATTCTTTGGGATCAAAGTGCAGTTTCATTATTTCCAGATCAGGAAAATGCCTGGCTGCGAGTTCTTCTGCATATTCCATATTTGGAATTTCCTCATCTCTTTCATTTTTTGCGTAAACCAGCAAAGTTGGATTTTTTACAAATTCGGGAAACAGGTAAGCAAACTGTTTCATAGCAAAGACAGAGGACTCGCTGCCATCATAGGAAAGAATGTTGCTTTCCGGAAAGTTAAAGCTCTCAGGTACGATCAGAACAGGACATTCAGCATCATGCAATGCATCTTTAATATAATCATTAGGGCCATTGATACCCATATTGGCATAAAATTTTTCACTACCGATGATGATAAGATCTGCGAACCGGCTTTCTTTTTTTAGTTCCGGCAATGCAAAGTCATAAAAATCTTTATGTACCCTGTAGTCAATTTTGTTCTTTTCGCATAGCTGTTTGAATCGTTCTATATTCTTTTCTATTAGCCTTGCTTCGTCATCTTCTATCAGCGGAATAGTAACGGCTCCACTGCCTGCCCCGGCAAAGCTCCATAGATTGGCAAAATCAACTTGTGGCACAAAAACACCAGCTACCAGAATCTGGTTTTCCTCATTCAGGCGGCGGGCAAATTCAAAAGCTCCTTCGGAAAAATTTATTCCGTCGAAGACAAGTAAAATCTTTCTCATAATTTTCTTTTACCAAACTTATCATTGTTATATCTCCCTGAAAATGATAGCTGTCAAACCCGTTAATGATCGTTATCATTCCTCAGCTGGGTTATCTTTCGAAAATTTGCTTATATACTGAGCATGCAATGCTTATTAAAAGTTCAGTGAGATAAAGAGTTGCATCTGGAAAAAAGAAATAATAGACATATGTTACATTATCTACTAGCGATTGTACTATTCATTCATGGCCTGCTTCACCTAATGGGATATTCAAAAGCATTTAAGTATTCAGGGATAAAGCATATAGAAGCTCACATTTCAAGACCCATAGGAATGTTATGGATAATGGGTTGCCTTTTTTTTATAACAACAGGAGT
Source organism: Chitinophagaceae bacterium (assembly GCA_025923075.1). Classification (GTDB taxonomy): domain Bacteria; phylum Bacteroidota; class Bacteroidia; order Chitinophagales; family Chitinophagaceae; genus VBAS01. Next base: position 55,724 of record JAICGN010000012.1, on the reverse strand, counting down.
TCTTTTTCTTTTGAATAATGATTACTGGCAAATCGTGGGACTAATATCCATAGCCATATCGCAGATTGTGATAATCGTAGGATGGAAGAATGCGAGGTACGGGACGATTGCAAACCTACTTATTCTTACAGCTATTATCATATCAAAATATTCAGATTTGTTTGTGAAATAGGGCATTCTCTTTCTTCAACAGCATTCAGGTAGTATATTCTTTTTAGCTCGTTTTCTGCATTTTGTGGATTCTTCGAATGTGATCTGAATCATTATGAATGCTAATTACTGTCATCAATCTGATAAAGTGTGCTGTTTATCTTGCTTTCATTCAATACAATCAATCTTTCCAATATGAACGACACTACTAAAATACTCGTAGCTTTTGCGGCTGGTGCACTGGTCGGCACAGCAGTTGGAATTTTATTTGCCCCCGATAAAGGATTTGAAACAAGAAAAAAAATTCGCAAAGAAGGAAAGAAAATAGCGGATTCAATGAAAAATAAATTCCTCGCGGGCAAAGAAAAATTCGATAATATCAAGGAAGGGATCAGGCAATCAGTTAAAGAAGAAACAGGAGAGTTTGCTTAGAAAAGTACGTACTGCAAATAAATGAAGAGTACCGCAAGAGAAAATTATGCAGCTAATACAAATAAAAATTATTAGTGATGGAAAAAGTATTTGCTAAAACAGAAGAGCTGGCTGAAAACATAAAAGAACTTGTAAATGTAAAATTTGAGTCAGTGAAACTTGCAGTCGCTGAAAGAAGTTCCAAAGTAGCCTCGAACTTCATTTCGGGAATGATAGTTGTCCTTGCTGCCATATGCTTCGTTGTTTTTTTAGTGTAGCTTTTGAATGATAAGAATCGCCATTCGCATTGACTCATATCATTCCCATAAGGTCACCTGTATTCTACTTTTAGTATATCTAAATTCATTTCATGAAACAAGTAATTAAAGTATTTCTTGCTGTTTTATTTATATTCACGAGTTGCACTTCCAGCAGAATTACCAGCTCCTGGAAGTCTCCGGATTTGCAACAAAAGAAGTATAAAAAAATCCTCGTGTTAGGTCTCCTAAAGGACACAGATCGTCCACTTCGGGAAAGAATGGAAGAACATATTATCGGAGACCTGAAAAATCTCGGCTACGATGCCGTTTGCTCTTGTACGGAATACGATCCAAAGGAATTTAATAATATGAAAGAACAGGAGGCTATGCAAAAACTTAATACCGGTGGTATTGACGCGGTGCTGACTGTCGTTTTGCTTAACAAAACCAAAGAGCGGTATTACGTGCCGGGAAGAGTGAATTATACACCTTACAGCATTTATAGTCGTCAATGGTGGGGGTATTATTCCACCATGTATGATCGTATTTATGAGCCCGGATATTATGAAGCGAGCACGAAGTATTTCTGGGAAAGCAATTTCTATGAGCTTGAAAACAAACAATTGCTTTATTCAGCGCAAACAGAATCATTCGATCCTGCTTCTACTGAATCGCTGGCGCATGAATATGGAAAATTGATCGTAAATAGTATGGTCAAAAATCAGGTGTTAGCAGATCAAACAAAGATTGTTCCATTAAAACCAATGTAAGATCGAATGGGTGTGGTTGTCAAGGTAATTTATAATAGGATGCACTTTTTTATATACAAGAGTGTCGTCATCATCGGGCGCCTATGCGCAAGCGTTTTCGGTAACGTGATGCGTAGCGGATAGAGGCGCAGCTTTAATTATCGTCGTTTCTTTTACTTTTCTCAACTTGTTGGAAATTACTAGATAAGAATTGTTGGTTTTACCAAAATTTTAATTCCGACCTGTCGAAAGTCAACTCAGAGTACACAGGTCTCCGTTAAATTTATACCGGTTATGAGAGTCATCGCCATCATATTGCTACTGATTCTGGTTACACTCACTCAAACCTGTTTGGGAGAGCTATTGAAATTACCTGCTTTGATTGAGCACTTCTACAAACATAAAGAAGAGGATGGGGTTTCTTTGATGGAGTTTCTAAAGGGACATTATACTTCAAAACACAACGATGCTGACCAATCAGAAGATGAGCGATTGCCCTTCAAAACAATAACCACTCAGTACATAGGCTTTGCTGTTTTGCCGATTGTCGTAAGAACAGATTTCTCTTTTTGTTTTGACATTCGAAGGAAATTAACGCCACCGGATTTCTATTCTCCGCAGCAACATCTTTGCAGTATTTTCCATCCGCCCCGAGTGTAGAAACAGAATATTTTCTTTCACGATTTTCTACAATTACGTAATTAAAAAAATATTTTATGAATAGTGTTCAAATTCACTTAGCCTTGACGCATGTGCCCGTTATTTTATCGTTTGTGGGATTGGTAATGCTGGTTGTAGCATTACTTGCAAAAAACACCGGGTTAACCAACACATCTTACACCATCATCATAATTGCCGGCGTCGCCGCATTACCTGTATTCTTTTCCGGAGAAGGGACTGAAGAAGCGGTTGAACATGCACCGGGTGTGTCTGAAGCCATTATCGAGAGGCATGAAGACATAGCAAAACTGGCAATGATTTCTATTGCTGCTGCAGGGATTTCGGCTTTAGTAGCACTGTTTTCTTACCGGTGGTTCCGTGTTGTCCGGCTTCTTAAAGTGCTGGTTTTGTTATTAGCCATTATATCCGGAGGATTAATGGCTCAAACTGCCCACCTGGGTGGACAAATCAGGCATACAGAAATCAGAAACGCACTGACAGCCCAGAACGGTAATGAAGATGGCGAGAAAAACGAAATGCAAGGAAACAGTCATCAGCAGCAAGAACAAGATGATAATTAACCCTTGATGAATTCCGGGTTTTACAAGGTTCCTGCTGCCAAAGGTGGAGCAACAAGTTTATAATCTATAACCCAAACAAGATTCTGATTATTTTTCTACCAGTAGTTTTTCCGAAAAATTATCAGATTTACAATGTCCTTTGGGTAACCAGCACAACGCGTGAAGTCTGTACTGCTAAATCACTGCAGGAACTTGCTGGAATTCCTTGATCTGCTTTCCTAAAGCGGTACGGACTCAACTCCCGCCTGGGACACAAAAAGCGGCTAAATGGCCGCTTTTTTTAATGCAGCCTGATCTATCATCGATTTCCATTTATGTTTCGCTTTTGCCAAAAGATCATCCTGAACACCGGCTAATTTAGTATCCAAAATTTTCAGGATGTCTTTCTCTTCATTTTTGGCCAGGTCCTTGGTGTACTGATTTATCTTTTTTCTGAGGACATAATGATCCTGCCAGCTCCCGAGATTTTTCAACATCTGATCGAAAGACTTGATCCGGATAAAATTTTCAGTAAAATCTTGCGGACAAATTTTTATCAAATGATAAACATCTTTAAGCTGCTTCCGTATTTTATGGGCATTTTTATGGAAGTGCCTGCTCAGGATTTCTACCTTTTTTATTTTTGATATGGAATATTGAAGAATCTTTACGTGTAGTTCCTTGTCTGTCAGATTTAAATTGAATTGTTGGTCAAGCATATCCAGCTCCTGGGTATTAAATTTTATGGCGTCCTGTCTTACCCATTTACGCGTAAGTGCTCTGTTTACGGTCAGGTATTCCCGGAAATTATCAAATGACAAATGTTCTTTTCGTTCCTGTCCTCTTATAAGAGTAAGATACACATCAAAATCGCTTAGCTTTCCAAACGATTTGAATAAAGCGAGTATTGTTGAAAACAACTCTCGCCAATCTTCACCAGATATTTTTCTTTTCAATCGTAAATAGCTTCGAATTTTTTTTACAGCGACACGCAGATCATGCACCGAACTTTTTGTTGGTCTCTTGCGGCTGATAAGCAGATTAGTTGTAAAAATTTCTTTCTGTTGCCGCCAGTTTTGTAATATCAAATTATCCTCTATCATATAATGGAGAGAAATAGTGTCTTTGTCATTTAGACAGGCCGGTGGTAAAGTGGTATTTTTTGTGCAAATTAATTATAAGTATAATCGATTCGCCCCTGGAGTTGCTTTTCTTTATTAAACAATGCTTCCTTGGTTTTTAATCCACGTTCATCAAATAAATATCGCCAGGTAACATATCCCAGATTTTTGCCGGATGTCGTTGTAATTTTCTGGATCACCCTGTCATCAGCATCATATTCGAAAAGATAATCTGGCAACAGTCGGTTTGCTTTATAATTGAAACGAACGATATCGGTGAGACGGTTTTTGTCATCATAATAATAGTAGATCGGATCAGTAAAAACGCCGCGTCGATAGTTTCTTTCTTCCAGCACATTGCCGCTGGTATCAACAACAAACTTTACTTCAAGGCTGTCTGTTTTATTGATGATACGCCACATTTTTTCCAGCTTTCCGTCTTTGTAGATGTATTGATGAATTTCTGTTTGAGAAAAAGCAGCGCTGCTATCTGCATCTGTTGCTGAATTACTAATTGAAATTATTTTTCCGCTCGCATCATAGGTGTATATACTTGTACTTTTAACACCTGCTGCTGAATCCACCGTGCTGGTTAAAAACCCACGGTCATTGAAGCTATGGTGTACGGAAGAAACTGTCTTGTTAATTCTCGTGGTAATTTTCAGCGATGTGCCATTTGAGCTTATTTCGTACACCTCACTGAAATCGGCGCTTGGACTACCTTCCGGGGTGATCCCTGTTGCAGTTACCCTTTGGATACCGTTCGAAACATAAGTCTTCATTTGCCGGTTCAGATCAGCGGCTGCGACAATATCTTTATAATAATACTGGGAATTTGCTTCGTAAAAAAATAAGGTGGCAAACAAGAATAGTAGTTTGTTCATCGGATGAATTTCGGTTCAAAAATAGCCTAAACTGTCTATAACGAAAAAGAAATGCTGTTAAGTGTTTCTTGTTAATTTTAAGGAAAATTAAAGGTGAGTCATAGTCCTTTGCGAAAAGAAACTGATTGTTTGAATTGTGGCGCGATAGTCCTGGGACGGTACTGCCATGTTTGCGGCCAGGAAAATGTTGAGCCAAAGGAAACTTTCTGGCACATGTTCACTCATTTTTTATATGACATCACCCATTTTGACGGAAGCTTTTTTGTTACTTTAAAGGATCTTTTATTTAAGCCCGGGTTTTTATCCCGGGAATATATGCTTGGGCGCAGGAAAAAATACCTGCATCCTGTTAGAATGTATGTGTTTACTTCCGCGGTTTTCTTTCTTATATTTTTCTCTCTTTTTCATGTTTCAGAAGATGACATTTCGATAAAAAATCAGGCAACCAAAGTGAAAGATGGTTTCAATACCATAAAAGAAGAAGCATATAAAAATGCAAAAACAAAAAAGGATTCCATAGAAATAATGAATGGGCTTGAACTGTTAGGATATAAGGATTCAACAGAAAACTTCCCCGATCATGACGATGAACCAGGAGGGTTGTCATTTAGTCTTGGCCGGACAACTGATTATGCGACGGTAAAAGAATATGACTCGGTTCAAAATTCGTTGCCGAAAAATAAAAAAGATGGGGGCATTACAAGAATGATGACAAGAAAATCGATTGCGCTAAATGAGAAATATAAAGGCGATCAAACAAGGATGGCTACCGAACTGATAAATAAATTTCTTCATTCCTTTCCATACCTCTTGTTTGTTTCACTTCCTTTGTATGCGTTATTTCTGAAGTTACTTTATATAAGGCATAGAAAGCAATATTATTTTGCCGATCACGGTGTGTTCCTTATTCATCTTTATGTATTCTCTTTTCTGTTTATGCTTTGTTATATTGGATTGGATAAATTGGCAAAGAAGACGGATTGGGGTTTTATAGGGATCATTGAAGCCATCCTGATCTTAACGGGACTCTTTTATGCCTTAAAGGCAATGAAAAATTTTTACCGGCAAGGCTGGGGTAAAACAATTTTGAAATTCATAATTTTTAATATTCTTTGTCTTGTTTCACTCGTGTTTTTGTTCGTCGTGTTTTTTTCTTTTTCTATTTACCAGATTTAAAATTTCAATATGTCAAACTTGTCTGATTCATTCTTAAGGCTTGTATCTATCATGGATGACCTGCGGGAGAAATGTCCCTGGGATAAAAAGCAAACAGTCCAAACGTTGCGGCACATGACGATCGAGGAAACCTATGAATTGGCGGACGCAATCACGGATGAGGATTGGAAAGGCATTAAAGAAGAGTTAGGGGACCTGTTATTGCACATCGTTTTTTATTCGAAGATCGGAGCGGAGGAAAATAAATTTTCGCTGGAAGAAGTCATTAACGGCATTAGTGAAAAACTAATAGCCCGTCATCCGCATATTTATGGTGATGTAAAAGTCAATGATGAGGAAGACGTCAAAAAGAACTGGGAAAAAATCAAGCTTACGGAGGGTAAAAAATCAATTCTTAGCGGTGTTCCCAGGTCATTACCGGCAACCGTTAAAGCCATGCGGCTGCAGGAAAAAGCAAAGCAGACAGGCTTTGAATGGGACAATAAAGAACAGGTTTGGGAGAAAGTGGAGGAAGAAATCGGAGAGTTGAAATCGGCAATTGGGAATTGGCAATCAGCAAGTGAGGAGGAATCAACAACCTGTCATAAGAAGGTGGAGGAAGAATTTGGGGATGTAATATTTTCTTTGGTCAATTATGCACGGTTTTTGCGAGTTGATGCCGAAAATGCGCTGGAAGTGACCAATAAGAAGTTTATCCGGCGTTTCATCCAGATGGAAGAAGAGGCCACACGAAACGGAAGGACCCTGGCAGACATGACTCTCATTGAAATGGATTCCATCTGGAACAATATAAAAAAACGGACCTGAGCAGGTGAAAAAATTAACCCATATTCTTCCTCAACCACATGTATGGTTAGTGGCCGCCGTGCTGTTATATCTATTGTCATTTCTTTTTGAGCATTCATTTTCGCCAAGCAGGTCAATCAATCTTGAAGTAAAAAAACTGGAAGCCTATATTCATGCCAAACAAAAAGAGTATAACACATTTGCTTCAGATACTGTCCTGATAAAAAGACTTGCCGAAAAACGTGAATCGAATTCTGAATTCAACAAGTTTACTGCAAAAACGACCGGCATATTTATATTCAAAAAATCAATCCTCGGTATTGACTTATTAGCCTGGAGCAATCAAAAAACATATCCACCCGATGATATCTTCCGGTTTCCAGATACAACGTATTTTAATTTCCAGGAAAACGGTTATTACATCTGTAGTAAAACAACATTTGAAAGGCCGGAACGGGGAGATTCATTAGCCGTAATTGGTATGATACCGGTAATGTATCGCTATTTTGCAGTGCTCCAGGAAAAATTTGAGCATAGCGAAAGTGCTGCTTCAAGCGTGGTGATATCCGGTGTCCCAACTGATTTTCCAGTAAGAAGCATTTCTGGAAATGTATTGTTTTACATTTCAGCCCGAACCCCATCGCCAATACAGTCAGACGACCTGGCAAATGTTTTGAAATTGGTCGCCATTCTTGTATTACTTCTTTACATACATTTTATAGCGGAGCAATTTGCCAGACAATACGGATTCTGGAAAGGATTAATTCTTTTGCTTGTTGTGCTTGGCATATTACGATTGTTGACTTATTACACTACATTTCCTATAAACCTGCGGCAGTTCGAAATATTTGATCCCGGCGTTTATGCATCAAACCCTGTACACAAATCATTAGGCGATTTGCTGATTAATGCAATTTTGTTTTGCTGGATCATATTATTTATATGGCAAAAATTGTATAAGACCGGGTTTTATAATCTGCCGGGTGGAATTAAAGGAACAATAGTAGGTATTGCATCAAGTATAATTGTGGTTATTTTTACTTTCGTCACCGCCTACACCATCAGGAGTTTAGCGGCAGATTCGAGCATTTCCTTTGATGTAATTAATTTTTTTAGTTTAACAACTTTTTCCGTCTTTGGTTTCATTGCCCTCTCAATCATTGCAGTAGGTTATTATTATTTTATACGGATAATGGTGCCTTTATTGTCAATTGCTTTCAAAAATAATTTTTATGCCGTTTATCTTATAGCGGCGGTTGCCGGGCTTAGTTTCCTCACCTTTCAAGTTGGTAACCCGCTGCTGAGCTTTTATATAATCGTACTTGCATGGCTGATTTTTTATATCTGGTTATCACGACTTAAGAGGTTTGGCTTAAACAATCAGCGGCAAACGATGGCGGGAGCATTATTTTGGATATTTATTTTTTCTGTTTCTATCACCGCGGTTATTATTAATGCCAACCGGGACAAGGAATGGCAAATAAGGATTATCCAGGCGGATAGGATTGACAGGCAAACGGATCCCTATAATGAAAAGGAGCTTAACATCTCGTTCACTTTTATCGATAATGATTTCCTGGCACCAAATTTTTACCGGTTCACCAATGAAGCATCTGCCATGTTTTTGCGCGACAGCCTGATGCATAAAAACAGGTACCTGGCAAATTATGAGTCACGCCTCTTTATATTTGATGCAAATAAGAACCCGCTGTTTAATGATGTAGCGGGAACTTTTAACGAGTTGGATGCCATATTGCGTGTACAGGCAAAAAAAACTTCAGTTCCTCATTTATTTTATTACGTGACGGCCTTTGATAAATACACTTTTATCTTTAAGCAAACTGTCACCGATTCTGAAGGGAAGCCAATCGGGTATTTATTTATCTTGGCTGACCCGGAACGGTACAATACAGGGGCTCTTGGCGCTTCGATTTTTAAACAGGCCGGCCCGGCGGATCCTGATAAATCACAAGAATATTCTTATGGCGTGTATATCAATGGCATACTTTCCACCGGGCCCAATAACAAATATCCTTTTCCCACAATTCTGAAGCCTTCGGATATACCGAAAGAAAGAATTGAAAAAAGGGTTGTCGGAAATTCTACAGAATTATGGTATAAGGCAAAAACATTATGGTATAAGGAAGAAAACTCTGACGTCGTAGTTGAAAAAAGCGATAAGATCGTAGTTGTTGCAAGAGAAAAAGCTAACACACTTGAAGCGATCACTTTATTTTCTTATATCTTTTGTATTTTTCTTTTTCTTGTTGCCATTTTTAATTTATTGCTTCTTTTTCTTAGGATGGGTGGAAACGTAAAAGAGCTCCGCCGGATACTTGAATGGAATATCCGCACTCAAATTCATGGTACAATTATTTTTATCAGCATACTTTCTTTTGTAATTATCGGGATAGCTACAATTTCTTTTTTTATTCTTCGCTACGAGCAGAATAACAGGGAACGATTAAGCAGAACAATGGAGATAATGATAAAGGAAATGGAAAAGAAGCTGGATAACCGTCGTGCATTGGATGATCAGCTGGCGATATATGATTCGGTCTCAAACGACGATGTGCAGGCCCTGGTGAATGATGTGGCGGAGATACATAACGTAGATGTGAATGTTTATGATACAAGTGGAACCTTATACATTACCTCTCAGCCTCTTGTTTATCGCGAAGGGTTTCTAAGTAAAAAAATGCATCCCAATGCTTTTTATCATCTCAACAGGTTGCGGCAAGTGCAGCGTGTGCAACAAGAAAGACTTGCCACGATTAGCTACATGAGTATTTATGCTCCGCTCCGCGGCAAAGATGATGGCATAGCGTATGCGTATATTAATATTCCGTATTTCTTATCACAAAGCGAATTAAAACAGGAGATATCCAATTTCCTCGTGACCATAATAAACTTAAACGCATTTATTTTTCTCATTGCCGGTGTCATTGCCTTATTTATTACAAACCGTGTCACGAGATCATTTTTACTGATCAGTGAAAAAATGCGGGAAGTAAGTCTTGGAAAAACAAATGAAGAAATAGAATGGAAAAGAAATGATGAGATTGGCGGACTTGTAAGGGAATACAATAAAATGGTAAAAAAACTGGAAGGAAGCGCTGAAGCCCTTGCAAAAAGTGAGCGGGAAGGAGCCTGGCGGGAGATGGCAAGACAGGTGGCTCATGAAATCAAGAATCCATTGACGCCGATGAAACTCAGCATACAGTTTCTTCAAAAATCAATTGACAATAATTCCGGCAATGTAAAAGACCTGACAGCGAAAGTAGCGAAGACGCTTGTAGAGCAAATTGATCATTTATCAAAGATTGCATTTGACTTTTCGCAATTTGCAAATATTGGCAATACAAATATTGAAACATTCGACATCAACGAGGTAATACACTCATTGGACAATCTTTATAAAACAAGTCATGAAGGAGATATTAAATTGAACACCGTGCCTGGAAAAGTGATGGTGAAAGCTGATAAGACTCAAATGAACAGGCTTTTCACAAACCTTATCCAAAATGCTATCGAAGCTTGTGATGGAAAAGAGAAATGCAGCATTGAATTAAATGAAGTGCAGGTGGACGGAGTGGTGCAAATAAGCATAAAAGACAATGGTGCAGGTATTCCGACAGAAATGCAATCCAAGATCTTTGTACCAAATTTTACCACCAAATCGTCCGGCACAGGTCTTGGTCTCGCCATGTGCAAAGGAATAGCAGAGCAAGCGGGTGGAAGAATTTGGTTTGAAACAAAGAATGGAGAAGGCAGTACCTTTTATGTGGAATTACCTGTCGCTAATTAGCTTTATTTTTTATCGTAATCCAGCCAGCTAATTTTCAATTCTGCAGTATGTTCACGACCGATAATATCCTTGTAAAGTTCAGGTCTTCTTGCTTGTGTGTACCTGTAACCGCCCGCAGCGGTAAGTTTTTCAGGAGTTAGTTCGCCAATTACGAATTCATCGTTCAATGCCCTGCATTCTGCTATCACATCTCCAAAGGGATCAATGATCATCGAACATCCATTTTTTAGCTGGTCGTCATCCATTCCGATAGGGTTTGAAAAAATTACGTAAACGCCATTATCGTAGGCCCTTGCCGGCAACCATTTCATCAGCCACTCTTTCCCTTTTGAGCCGTCAAATTCCTTACGCAAAGCTTCGGCATTATTGTTTTTATTTTTCCATAATTCAGCATCAACAAACCCTGCACCGGGTCTTGTGGATGGGGTGCACATCGTTACATGGGGCATAAAAATTATATTGGCGCCAAGCAGGGTAGTAGCCCTTACATTTTCTATTACATTATTATCATAACAGATGAGGATGCCACATTTCCATCCCTCAAATTCAAAAACCGTGTACTCATCGCCGGCTGTTAAATGTGTATTAATGAAAGGATGCAGTTTCCGGTGCTTCGCAATCAATCCATTCTTATCTACACACACATAAGCTTTAAACAAATCATCGTCTTTATCCTTTTCAAACAAGCCCGCAAGAACAGCTATATTATTTTTTTTTGCTATTTGCGTCAGCGCATCAATACTGTTACCACCGGGAATTCTTTCAGCCAATTCCAGCATCTGGGATTTTGAAAGATGCCGTGCAAACGTATAACCTGTAATCGAGCATTCGTGAAATGCGATCATCTTTGCGCCGTGGCCGGCTGCCTGTTTTGAAAGGCTGTCGATTACCGATAAATTATAATCTTTATCATTGCTTTTATGTTCGAACTGGGCTGTTGCGATCCGGATCTTTTCCATAATGAGTTGATATTATATCTTCTTCTTCTTTTTTCTTTCAGCAAGAAATCTCTCAAACTCTTTTAACGAAAAACTGCTAAGATTTTGCTCTTTGGTTAAACCGGCTTTTTGCGCGGCCAGCACTCCATATCGTATATCGTTGTATCCATCAAGTGAATGAGCATCGGGATCAATAGAGATCAAAACACCTCTGTCAATTGCATAGTCGATATATCGCCAATCAATATCAAGACGGCGTGGATGTGCATTCAATTCGATCACTACGCTATTAGCAGCACAGGCATCAATTATTCTTTTATGATCAACAGGGTAACCATTGCGGCTTAACAATAACCTTCCGGTCATGTGTCCCAGGATTGCGGTGTAAGGGTTCTCTATGGCTTTCATCAACCTCATCATTGCTTTTTCCTCGGTCATTTTTAGATTACTGTGTACGGACGCGATCACCAAATCAAAAGTTGAAAGAATATTATTGCTGTAATCCATCGAGCCATCACCAAGAATATCACATTCTATGCTTTTAAAAATCTTAAAAGCCTGCCTGCCGGTAGACAGGGCTTTGTATTGCTCATTCAGTAGATCGATCTGGCGGTGTTGTTCTCTTATTCTTTCTTCCGTGAGACCATTTGCATAAACAGCGGTTTTAGAATGGTCGGAGATAACAAGGTATTCAAGACCTCTTTTCATGCACTCTTCAGCCATTTGTTCAAGTGTATTGTCGCCATCGCTCCATTTACTATGACTATGAATAATTGCTTTGATATCTTCCGGCTGTATGAGGTTGGGAAATTTATTGTTTTTAGCCTTTTCAATTATACCTGCAGTTTCCCGCATATAAGCGGGTATCACACAAATTTTTGCTTGTGTAAAAACGGAATCATCACCAACGTCTTTTCCTGAATACTGTACGGACGGAAAAGAGTTGGTAAAGGCAGTCAGAAACTCTTCAGAACACGAAGTGGTAAATAATCTCTCGTCCATTTTTCCTTTACCAGTATGCAGTCTCAGTTTCAGACCATTTTTTAGTTTATATAGAATGGTATTGTCTTTTTCTTCCAGGAGTTCCGGTGGTTGTGCCGTTTGAAATTTAGGTTTTATCACATCATTGTTTTCAAGGACAACAAATTCCATTTCTTCAATTGTAAGTGCTTGCCTGCGATAGGCACCCGTCACATGTACCGTTTCGGGGGAAAATATTTTTTGCAAATAAGCATTCACCTGAGGAAATATAGTTTCTGCTTCGGCATATAAAAAATGTCCTTGCTGGCTTTGATAAAATTCAATGGATTCCTGCACATTCGCCTGTGTCTTTTCGCCAAAGCCTTTATAAAGCGTTAAACGATTTTCGTTGCAGGCATATAATAATTCACCGACGGATTCAATTCCCATTTCTTTCCAAATGGTTTGTATTTTCTTTGGGCCAATTCCTTTTATGTTAAGCATCTCAATCACACCAGGCGGGGTCTTTGCAATGTACTCATGCAAAATTCCAAGTTGGCCTGTCTCGAGCATTTCAGCAATTTTTTTTGCCGTGCTTTCACCAATTCCTTTAATTGAGGCAATTTTTTCCGGGGGAGTATCGGCAAGCTGGTTGGGAAGTTTTTCAATATTAAATGCAGCAGCGCCATAGATTCTTGCTTTAAAAGAATTGTCTCCGTGTATATCCATGAGTTTTGAAAGCAAGGAAAAATTCTCGGCGATCGCATAGTTGTCCATAAATTCCCTTAACTCCGCCAAGGCGGAGATTTTTTGAGATTCTTATTTTAAAATGTGTACCAAGTTATTGATTGTATAAGTTCAAAACCAAATTTACCAATAGAAAAGACATAATTTCAAAGCCGGAAGTGGGGGCTTCATCATACATTTCCTTATTCCCCCTTTAGAGGGGCCGGGGCAAAAAAAAGTCCCCCGCATTGCGAGGGACTTTTATGAGAAAGGTTAACTTACTTTTTCTTCTTAGCTGCTTTCTTTTTAGGAGCTGCTTTTTTCTTTGCTGCTTTTTTCTTAGTTGCCATTTGTTTAGAATTTAACGGTTAGAAATAAATTAACGATAGTAAAAATAGAATTAATATTTAAACTATCAAAAATTTTTTCCACAAAGTTTGAACGGCGATGTTGATTACTTTTTTCAACATCATTCAACTTTCAACTTCTTTTATATTTTTTAAGTGATGATTCATCACTTCAGCGAAGAAAAAAACGTTAGGCTTCAACAGGAGTTACTGAAACAAAAGTTCTGTTGTTCTTTCCTTTTTTGAATTCAACCATACCATCAGCTAATGCAAACAACGAATAATCTTTACCAACACCAACATTTTTTCCCGGATGATAAACAGTGCCGCGTTGGCGAACGATAATGTTGCCAGCAATAGCAGGTTGACCACCATAAATTTTTACACCAAGGCGTTTGCTTTGTGAGTCACGACCGTTCTTTACACTGCCTTCACCTTTTTTATGTGCCATGAGAAATGAATTTTAAGTTTGCGAATTTCTTTTTCTTGTTGATGTAAGAAGTCAAATGTCTGATATTATCAGACTCATGCTTCAGACTTCTTATTAGTAATGCTATTGATCTTGATCTGTGTGTACAACGTACGATGTCCTTTCTTTTTACGAAAGCCTTTTCTCCTTTTTTGTTTATAGGCAATTACTTTATCACCCTTTACATGTTCAAGAATCTCAGCTTTCACTTTTGTTTTTATATCAGTACCCAATGAAAGTTTTCCATCCGCATCGGCCATTAATACTTCAAGATCAACTTTGTCACCGGCACTGCCTTCGATATGGGGCACATACAAAGTCTGGTCTTTTTCAACTTTATATTGCTGACCGGCTATTTTTACAACTGCTATCATAGCTTTAAAATTAAGGAGGGCAAAGGTAGGGGGAAATGGCCATCCGGCAAACAGATTATCAAAGATTTATATTCACAGCCGGGCGATTTGAAATGCCTTCTTTTATATTTGCAATTCATCTTAGCTTGCAGTTTACTTAGGGTATGAAAATCAAGTCGTTTTTAGCGAAACCGTTCGCATCATATATATATAAAGGTATCAGGAAAGGGATGGTTACGGCCCTGGCTGACCAGGAGGATATTCTCCAACACCTGATCAAAGTTGGGAAGGCTACCGAATATGGCAAGTCCATAGGGCTTGATAAAGTAAGTAAATACGAAGAGTTTAAGCAGTCGATTCCTATCCAGGATTACGAACAAATGCGGCCATGGATCGATAAAATAAAAGAGGGCCGGCACAATGTCTTATGGAAGGGACGACCGATCTATTTTGCTAAAACGTCCGGTACAACAAGCGGTACCAAGTATATTCCAATTACAAAAGATTCGATACCTAATCATATAAATACCGCCCGCAATGCTTTGTTATGCTACATGGCGGAAACAGGAAACACAAGATTTGCAGATGGTAAATTGATCTTCTTATCCGGCTCACCTGAGTTGGAAAGGGTAGGAGGAATACCAACAGGAAGGCTAAGCGGAATCGTAAATCATCATGTTCCGAAATACCTGAGGGCAAACCAGATGCCTTCTTATGAAACAAACTGCATTGAAGATTGGGAAACCAAGTTGAATAAAATTGTGGATGAGACGATCAAACAAGATATGACCCTCATCAGTGGTATACCACCCTGGATGCAGATGTATTTTGATGAATTGATAAAACGAAGTGGAAAAAAAGTTGGAGAACTGTTTCCCAACTTCAGCGTAATGGTACAGGGTGGAGTGAATTTTGAGCCCTATAAGGCAAAGCTGTTTGAGAGTATTGGCAGAAAAATAGCTTGCATAGAGTTGTTCCCCGCCAGTGAAGGCTTTTTTGCTTTCCAGGATTCTCAAATTGCCGATGGACTTTTATTAAACACAAATAGTGGGATATATTTCGAATTTATCCCGGCTTCAGAGATTCATGATGCTGATCCAACAAGGCTCTCATTAAAAGATGTAAAAGTTGGAGAGAATTATGCCATGATCATTAACAGCAATGCAGGTCTTTGGGGTTACAATCTTGGCGATACCGTAAAATTTGTTTCGACAGAACCTTACAGGCTGGTAGTTACGGGAAGAACTAAACATTTCATTTCGGCATTTGGCGAACACGTGATTGGCGAGGAAGTGGAATACAGCATTTTGAAAGCTGCTGAAGATGAAAAGGTCCGGATCACTGAGTTTACGGTGGCGCCGTTTGTAAGTAAAACTGATGGCAAATCATACCACGAATGGTTTATAGAATTTGAAAACAAACCCGGAGATATTAATTCATTTGCGACTAAGGTGGAAGTCAACCTCAGGAAGAAGAATGTGTATTATGACGACCTGATCAGCGGTAACATCTTGTCGCCATTAAAAATAACCGCCGTCAGAAAAAATGGATTTATTGATTACATGAAATCTATCGGTAAATTGGGGGGACAAAATAAAGTGCCACGACTGAGCAATGACCGGAAAATTGCAGATGAATTGGTAAAGTGGAGCCTGCCTACCGCACAGGCAGGTGATAATAATTAATAAAGTAAACGGGTTTTAACTATTACATGAAAGTCTTTTTTGAACACTCAACATCTGAAGCGCCTGAGAAAACATCACAGGGAAAAACTGCTACTATAAGAAGAATAGCCTTGTTTGGTTCTACCGGTTCCATTGGAACGCAGGCCTTGAATGTAATTGAAAGCAATCCTGATAAATTTTCTGCTGAAGTACTGACTGCTCAAACAAACGATGATCTGCTTATTCAGCAAGCGTTACAATTCAATCCTAATATTGTTGTTATTGGTGATGAAAGTAAGTATCAGAAAGTAAAAGAAGCATTAGCATCCACAGATATAAAAGTTTTTTGTGGCGAAAAAGCATTGGAAGAAGTAGCTTCCATGGATTGTTATGACGTCATGCTCGCATCAATTGTTGGTTTTGCAGGATTAAAACCAACATTAAAGGCGATTGAAAATAGCAAAACAATTGCTCTTGCAAACAAAGAAACTTTAGTTGTTGCAGGCGATATAATAATGCAGAAGGCCGTGGAGCACCGCGCGCCGGTGATTCCTGTTGATTCGGAGCACTCTGCTATTTTTCAATGCCTGGTAGGCGAGACAAGAAACCGCATTGAAAAAATTATTCTTACGGCATCCGGTGGTCCTTTTCTGGGAAGAAAGCCAAATTTCCTGGTCAATGTAAAAAGAGAGCACGCACTGCAGCATCCTAACTGGAACATGGGCGCCAAGATCAGCATTGATTCCGCTACCCTTATGAATAAGGGACTTGAAATGATCGAAGCCAAGTACCTATTCAATCTTCGGCCGGAACAGATACAGGTCATTATTCATCCTCAAAGTGTTATTCACAGTATGGTGCAATTTGAAGATGGAAGCATAAAAGCGCAATTGGGAATGCCAGATATGAAACTGCCAATTCAATATGCATTGGCATTTCCACACCGACTACACAATAAGTTTCCCCGTTTTGATTTTAAGAAAATGAATACACTGACGTTTGAAGAGCCTGATATCCGGACTTTCCGAAACCTCGCATTATCAATCGAGGCGCTGAATAAAGGGGGCAATCTTCCCTGCGTTTTGAATGCAGCGAATGAGATAGCAGTCTATGCGTTCTTAAAAAACAGGATCGGTTTTCTGGAGATGACCGATCTGATCGAAAAAACCATGGAACATGTGTCTTTTATTGATAAACCCACTTTGGACGACTACTTTGAAAGCGATGGGGAGGCACGGAATTTTGCCGCTGATACAATTAAACTCTAAACCCCCTGGGTCCTGAACGGGAAATAAAAATTTTCTGCTTTCACTAACTAATTATATAAGATATTTGCCACCATTTTAAAAGCTTTTAAATGCCCCTTTAGGAGTTGGGGTAATATAACTATGATACTATTAGCAGATCTGAATGTGATAGCAGTAAAAGCAGGGCAATTCATCCTGTCTTTCTCAATATTGATTGTTTTACATGAATTTGGCCACTACATCACTGCCAAGTGGTTTGGATGCAGAGTTGAAAAATTCTTTTTGTTTTTCAACCCATGGTTCTCGCTTTTTAAAAAGAAGGTAGGAGAAACCGAATATGGTATTGGCTGGATACCCCTCGGTGGGTATGTAAAAATTTCAGGAATGATCGATGAGAGTATGGATAAAGAGGCCATGAAAAAACCACCTGAACCTTACGAATTCAGAAGCAAACCAGCATGGCAACGCTTGATCATTATGCTCGGAGGAGTTACCGTCAACGTGATACTCGCAATTATCATTTTCATTTTTATTCTTTGGGTTTGGGGCGATAAGTATGTGCCTGTCAGTAATCTTAAATATGGTATCTATGCGGACAGCCTTGGCAAAAAAATTGGATTAGTTGATGGTGATAAAATATTTGCCGTTGACGGTAAGCCTATTGAAAAAGTTGGTACGCTGGGTTCTGAGATCATTATGAACGAAGCCAAATCAATTACGGTAGACCGGAACGGACAAATACTTGAGGTACAAATTCCTAAAGGCTTTGTTGGGCAACTGAATAAAAACAGGCTTGGCGGATTTACCTATGTGAGAATTCCACTTATAGTTGACACGGTTTTAAAAGAAGCAAAAATTGAGGGTGATGAATTGAGGAAAGGGGATAGCCTGATCAATTTTGCAGGTACGCCGGTTGCGTTCAATACAGATCGACCTAAGGAATCTGAGAATTATAAAGACACGACTATTTCACTTACTTTTTTAAGAAATGCAAAGGATACAATAAATGTCTCGATGTATATTGATAAAAAAGGCCGGACATTTTTAGCTTATAAATCAATGGAAGACATATTGGGAACAAATCATATAAAGTATAATTTCCTTGAATCTATCCCCGCTGGTTGGCACAAGTGCTGGGAAACCTTAGGAAAGTATATGAAAAATCTTAAACAGCTTTTTACATCGAGTGAAATAAAAGTGAGCGATTCATTGGGTAGTATCTTTAGTATAGGTGATGCTTATCCCGGTCAATGGCACTGGCAGGGTTTCTGGACGCTGACGGCTGTTTTTTCTATTATACTTGCGTTTATGAATGTGCTTCCGATCCCTGCGCTGGATGGTGGGCATGCATTGTTTACTTTCTATGAAATGGTAACGGGACATAAGCCAAGCGATAAGTTTATGGAATATTCCCAAATGGTAGGAATGGTGCTTCTCCTGGGTCTTATGGCCTATGCATTAGGGCTTGATATATCGAGGTGGTTTAAATAATATTTCTTTTGTAGAGACAGGGCATGCCCTGCCTCTACAGTTCGATCCCGATTTTTTTCATTAATAAAGAGGCATTCATGCTATTGCAGATGCCTCTTTTCAATTTGTAATCGAAGTATAATTCGTCACCAGCCACCTGCACGTCGAAATGATAATTGTGAAGTTTTTCCGGAAACTCATCAGCGAGTTTTGCAAGTTCAAGATCGTGTGTAGCAATCAACCCTACTGCATGGTGCTGTATCAATTGCTTGATCAATGCTTTTGAGCCGGTATGCCTGTCGGCAGAATTCGTGCCTCTTAGTATTTCATCGAGTAAAAGGAAAACTTTTTCATTGCGATAAACTGATTCGATCACTTCTTTCAATTTTTTCAATTCGGCATAGAATGTAGATGTATTCTCTTCCAGGTTATCATTGATACGCATGCTGCTGATAACTTTCATGTTTGAAACAGTAAATGAACCCGCATACACCGGTGAACCCATCATTGCCAGCACTATATTGACACCCACGCTTCTTAAAAATGTACTTTTTCCTGCCATGTTTGAACCGGTGATTAAGTTCAATCCGCCAGACTCCCTGGTTGAAAAGGAATTTTTGACAAGATTTTCTTTTGGAATTAATGGATGGCCAAGAGAATCAGCAATCAATATTCCGTGTTGATCTGAAATGACCGGGAAAGCCCAGCCAGGATTATTGAAAGAGAGATTGCCAAGCGATGAAAGTGATTCGATTTCTGCCAGCGAATGAAACCAATCATTAATATGATGTCTATTTTCTTTTTTCCAGGTCTCAAGTATCAGGATCTGCTGAAGATCCCAGAAAACAAACGTATTGAGAGGTATAAAAACAAGAGGGTTTAGGCGTATGTCTGTTCTGTCTAAAATTGTTTTCAGGTTTTTTATCGTATGCGATGATCTGACTGTCCTGTCAACGTATTTATTTTTCAGACGCGCCAGTAAGTCACTTTTGAAATATGCTTTTTCTATCCATGCTACGCTGTCTGACAGCGTTTCAAGCTGCGGCGCTATCTTATTGAGCTTGGCATATTCCGGCATTACTAGTTTGGAAATACCCAAGGAAATTGCAAGCATTAAAATCATCAACGGATAAAAAGCATTTGATGGGAGACTATTGCCGAGATGCAATACAAGGAATGTAAAACTGATTGCCGGGAGTACAAACCGTAATAATTTCCAATGTAACTTATTTATAAAGCGTGAAGGTTCATCAATCCAGCTTTCAATTTTATTTTCTGTTGCAATGGTGATTGAATGTGCAATACCGTAAGATTGTAATTGCTGTCTCCATTCAACTTGTTGTGCAAGTTCTTTTACTGCTTCCTGTCTTTCAACAATGGTTTTTGAAGAAGATGGAGATAAGAACCAGTTTGCGAGCATTTTTTTTCCCTGTTCCGATGTGCAGCGGTTAATATATTGATACAACGATGCCCTTCCGAAAATATCGAGATCATTTGAATATTCATGATTTTCTGGTTTGGATTCTTCCCCATTTGGCAGGTGTGTAAAATGATGATTTAACACTTCGATCTCAGTTTCACTGATCCGGATCAGCCGGCGCAGATTTTCGATCGCATCATTATTAGTTAAATGTTTGGCAAGAATAAAAAGAAACAGGCCAATAAAGACAGCAGGTAGAGGAAGCAGGATAAAGAAATCGTTTGTCCATATCCACCACAGACTTACAAATGCAAGCGCCAAACTCAGAAACCTGAGCCAGCCAAATAAAACGCCTCTTTTTTTAAGTTTTGCAAGTCCAGTGCTATGATTCGCAATTTGCTGTTGATAAACTTCCAACGGATTTGCCATTGGGTAAAAATATTTATTTACGCTGAGAAAAACAGTCAAAGCTTTAAGTAAACGTTGAGAATAATACTCGCAAAACATCGTTATTTTTGCAGGCTGACTCTTGAATGATAAAGTGAGCCAGTTAAAAAATTATTAATAATAATTATTAATTCAACTGGGGGGTGTATGGTTTTGACAGCATAGATCTTTGAAAGTGTAAGCATGTTCTGCGTTGTGTAATTAGCAGGCTAATCTGAATACACAAAAACTCAAATGGCAATACTCAGTATGCCATGGCCGCTTAATCAGTGATTAGGTAGTCATTAGGGCCGCGGGGCCGGTTCGCTTGTTTCCATGCCCTGCCGCCGACTCAAAACAAAACAAGATGCTGCGATCAAAGGCTGTGATGATCGCTTAAGTCTCGATAGCTATCGGGAATGCAGCTAAGGAAGTAATCGGTTGTTTGTTTCCAGTTGCTTCCCTAAATAACAAAACAGAATAAGCATGTAGAAAGCTTTTGAAGGATATGTTTGGACAGGAGTTCGACTCTCCTCACCTCCACATCGCCGGTTCCCTGCCTGGCGGCAGGCAGGGAATCCGGTCACCTCCACCTGATGGCAAAGAGAGAATGAGATAATCGATCTTGTTCTCTTTTTTTTGTTCCTTAAATATAGAGCGTGGTTGCTGCCTTCGGTAGACGTCTTTAATGTTGTAATTTTCTTTCGACGAACTGATTATATATCTTTATCGAAGCTGTTATAGATTTATTGTAACTGTAAACGCAGAAACCAACAATGCTTTTTAACTCTTCGGAATTTTTACTGTTCTTTCCCCTGGTTACAATTATTTACTTTCTTCTTCCTCACAAATTTCGCTGGATCCATCTGTTAATTGCAAGCTGTATATTTTATATGGCGTTTATTCCTGTCTATATTCTGATCCTGCTTTTTACGATAGTTGTAGATTATTTTGCCGGGATATGGATCGCGAACTCGGTTGGTAAACGGAGAAAATGGTTTCTTGTCCTTAGTCTCATCGCTAATATTGGCATTCTTGCTGTATTCAAATACTATAATTTTTTTATTGAGAATGTAAATGTTATACTTCATTATCTTGGTATACATGCTAACAGTGAGTTGCCTTATTTGAGTATCATTCTTCCAATTGGGTTGTCCTTTCATACTTTCCAGGCAATGAGTTATACGATCGAAGTTTATCGGGGAAACCAAAAACCAGAAAAGCATTTTGGAATTTATGCCTTGTATGTAATGTTTTATCCGCAACTGGTAGCTGGCCCTATAGAAAGACCCCAGCATCTGCTTCCCCAATTGCGTGAAAAGCATCAGTTTGATATTGACAGGGTATATGCCGGACTCCGGCTTATGCTTTGGGGTCTTTTCAAAAAAGTGGTGATCGCAGACAGGCTTGCTTTATATGTAAATGAGGTATATGGTAACGTGCATGGTTATGGATCCGGCAATTTATTGATCGCTGCATTCTTTTTTGCCATTCAGATCTATTGTGATTTTTCAGGGTACTCTGATATGGCATTAGGTGCCGCCCGTGTAATGGGATTCAGGCTAATGATAAACTTCAACAGGCCTTATTTTTCAAAGAACATCCGTGAATTCTGGCAGCGCTGGCATATTTCATTATCATCGTGGTTCAGGGATTATTTATATAAGTCCCTTGGTGGAAACAGAATTTCAACTTTCAGAACCTATATTAATATTCTCATAGTTTTTTTGATCAGTGGTTTTTGGCATGGGGCCAACTATACTTTTATCGTGTGGGGCGCCATACACGGCATATTGGTCATTGCATATATGCTATCCAGAAAATACAACAAAACTTCTGTTTTCGATAAGCGATTTCTCGACGTGCCCTCAATCTTGTTTACTTTCTTCCTTGTTAGTATAGCGTTTGTGTTTTTTCGGGCAAATACCCTGCATGATGCGCTATATGTTGTGAGTACTATTTTCAATTTCGATTTTTCGCAATTTACACTTATGTTAAAAGATGTGGGTAATCGGGTTGAAGTCGGAAAAACCAGCCTGGCAATAGGGTTATTCTCTATAGTTTTGTTATTGATAAATGACAGTTATCAAAAAATTGATCAGTCTGCATTTGACAAAAAGCCTGTTGCGGATATTTTATATAATGCGCTTATTTTATTCCTTGTTGTTTCATTTGGCGTATTTAAGAATACTAACTTTATTTATTTCCAGTTTTAGATTATGAATACGTATTACAAAATATTGTTTAGTCTTTCTATCGCATCGATCGGTCTTTTTTTTACGGAAAAGATTGTTTCAAAAGGCGC
Organism: Chitinophagaceae bacterium; assembly: GCA_025923075.1. GTDB lineage: Bacteria > Bacteroidota > Bacteroidia > Chitinophagales > Chitinophagaceae > VBAS01. The sequence continues at coordinate 32,834 of JAICGN010000012.1, read as the reverse complement.
TAAGAAATTCCATGCTCATAGTTATCAAAAATTGCAGACTATTTTTGATAGCAATAATTATTATGACATTGTCTTTATTGGTTCTTCCAGGACGCATAATTCCATAAATCCACGTATCATCGATTCTGTCACAGGGTTCTCAACTTTTAATGCTGCTATTGATGGCGCTGGTTTGCCTGAACTTAAAATGATATTTGAAGGCTATCTCCTAAAACATCCGGCACCCAAAAAAATAGTCTTAACTCTTGATGCCGATGCGTTTGACGATATCTATAAGTTTTATAATCATAATTTGTATTTATTTTTTCTAAAACATAAAGTTGTTGATACCACACTTTCAGGGAACGGCTTTCCGGCGTTAAGGCATAAGATGTTTCCTTTTCTAAGGTTAACGGAGATGAATGATTTCGCCAGGAGAAATGCAATCGCTGGTCTGTCAGGACAAGATGAATTGCATGAACAAAATTGTCAAGATAAAGGATACCTTGCCAATGGGAACACATGCATTTATCCCGAACTCGATGCCATATATGAAAATGAAAATTACAGGATCGATCCAAAATCAGTGGCAATGCTAAACTCTATGATCATTACATGTAAAGAAAAGAAAATCGAATTGATCCTGACCTATGCCCCCGAATATAATTACAGGCTTCAGGGATATATCGGAAATTTCAATCAAATTATAAGCATGGTGGATAGTACAGCTGTGAAAAACAGGCTGGTTTTTTTCAGGGAAGATAGATTGGAGATGTGCAGGGAAAAGTGCTTTTTCGCTAACTATGGTCACCTTAATACGGCTGGTGCCACGGAGTATTCACTTTTATTGGGAAGAAGGTTAAAGGATAGCATTTTGCAGTAACCATAGATTTTGGGAAATGAACTTTTATGTACCCAACGGCATTATTATTAGATTTTCCTTTTACGCATGATGGAGTTTTGTATTAGCCGAGGTAATTTCTTTGATCCGTTTTATCAAAAGGGTAATACCAATTCCTAAAGCAGCTATCACAGCAAATGAATATTGCAATCCTGCCAGTTCCGCAATATAACCGATCAGCGGAGGGCCCATTAAAAACCCGAAAAAACCGATACCGGAAACGGTAGCAATAGCAATGCCACTCGCTACTTCTTTTATTTTTCCTGCAGTGCTGTACATTAATGGAATGATACTGCTTACCCCAAAACCCACAATCAAAAAACCAATTGTTGCTGTTATTATCGTTGGAAACAAAACAGCTATCATCATTCCCGTAAAAATTAATATACCGCTTAACTGCACCATTTTTTTACGGCCAAACTTGTAGGCAAGCCTGTCGCCGGTAAACCGGCCTGTTGCCATCATGATCATAAAGGAGGCGTAGCCAAGCGACACGAGGGAGCCTTCTGCTTTTACAACTTCTTTAAAATAAACTCCGCTCCAGTCGAACATGCATCCTTCCGCGCTCAGACAACAAAACGCAATGACGCCTAATAACAGGAGTGAGCCATGCGGCATAGTTAATTTCCTGAAACCTGAAGCCGACTTGCTGACGGGTGTCAGTAAAAGATATTTATTAAAATACAACATCATCGCAATTACAAATAAGGCTATGATCCAGAAATGATAATTTGGTTTTATTTCCAGGTTCATCATTAACGAGCCAATAAGCGCGCCGGTAAATCCTGCAATGCTCCATAAACCATGAAAAGAAGCCATGATGGGCCGGGGATAAAGCGCTTCGGCATGAACGGCCTGTGTGTTAACTGAAATATTACAAAGATTACCAAATACTCCAAAAGCAAACAAGGTCAGTGCCAGTTGCCAGGGTTCGTTTACCAAACCAATAGTAGTAAGCGAAAGAGCGTAACCAACTATGGCAATTCTTAGCACATATTTACTGCCGAATCGCGTAACAGCCCTGCCGCTGAAAGGCATTGTCAATAGTTGCCCGACCGGTAATGCCAGTAAAATAGTTCCCAGACCTGCTTCGCTTAAATGAAGTGATGTTTTGATATCAGGGATACGGCTGGCCCAGCTGGCAAAAGATAATCCCTGGCAAAAGAAAAAAACTGATACGGCAATTCGCACCTGTGACCTGGTAAAGGAAGTCGTTATTGAAGAAGCAATGGTCAATTTAAAAATAATTGTAAAAATAAATTAATCATTGCGGGTACTGGCTACTGATATTCATTTTTTATCATTTATCAATTTTGAATGATCGGCTAAGGGTATTTAGGAAAAAAATATGGTTCACATTTTATGATTCAATAACTTCTAACGCGATTCAGCCCGCTTGGGATGGGCCCTCGATCAGCATTCTTATATTTGTATTGCGCCCTTCTCAACACCCCGGGCGGACTAAAATTATGAATGCAAGGATGGGATACGAGTATTTTATTGGGCTACAAATAATTATTTTAATGTGTGGGGCTTGTTCTTCCGATCATGATGGACAATATGAAAAATATATTAATGAAGCTATCAAATCTGAGGCTGAAAAAAAATATGAAAAGGCCATATCGTACATAAATTTATCTTTAAAAATAGATTCTATTAAATCATTCCCTTATGTCCTCAGAGGAAAATACTAAGCTCCATGCATTCAGATAGTGCGGCGATTTTGGATTTTTCAAGGGCAATTCAATTAAATCCTCAAAATATCTCTGCATATTTTAATAAAGCTATTTCACTCTCTCTGTTAAATAATGACGATTCTGCAATATTTTATTTTAATCAAGCAATTAAGATGAAAGAATTTGGGGATTTTATTCTTGAAAAAAAGAATTCCGATTTTCTGGAGCTAGAAGCGCAGAGTGATGTTTCACTATCATCAATAAAATTTCATAGGGGATTGTCATTCTATAGCAAGAAGAGTGACTCGTTAGCAATGGAAGATTTCAAATATTCTTTAAAATATGGCTATAACAAACCCGAGTCTCAATTTTATATTGGAGTAATTTTATTGCAGACTGGTGATAATAAAAATGGATGTTTGTACTTAAAGGATGCAATTCAAAATGGAAATAAGGACGCAATCGAATACTTAAGAAGATTCTGTAATTAAGTCCTTGTCCTTTATCGTGCCCCAAACCTGCGTCACCCAGCATCCGAAAAATTTTGTTCAATGGTTATTCCGCAAGCAACTCATTTGCTTTCTCTTTTATTACCTCTTTTATTTTTCCTCTGAAAATCGATATAGCTAAGGGCACCTTACCATGAATTTCGATACTCCCGGGATGAAGATCCACGGATCCTGAAAGATCAAACCCAAGGACCGTAAAACTAAATTTACCATGCCTGGCGTGCCATTCTTCGTTTATGTTGGACACTTTATCCTTGTGGTCATGTTTTAGCTTGGTGAGTAAATGTTTAATTCGCGACATCGCTTCGTGCTCTGAAAGTTTATGATGGAGAGTTACCTGGATCGATCGCATTTTTATCTTTTTAATTTGAGTAGGATCTTATATGAAAGACATTTACAAATATAGATTGCAAATGCCAGATACCCGGATCTGAAGATTCATTACAATTCTTTATAAACTGTTATCTTTAGCACACTCTATTTTTGATCATATAACTTTGATGTCATGAGAAAAACCCTTTTCTTTTTTTGTGCGATACTGCTCATTGCAACATCGATCACTGCACAGGTAAAACTTCAAAATCTTTTGACAGAAAACCTAACAAATCCCGTTGGCATTGATGTCCAGCAGCCTCGGTTTAGCTGGCAGTTGGTAAGTGATCGCAGAAATGTTTCTCAAACAGCTTATGAAATTACAGTAAGTGGAGCAAAGGGCTCAATGTGGAAGAGTGGAAAGATAATGTCGGATCGATCTGTGCATGTTCCTTATGCAGGTACTGCATTGCAACCGGGAAAAAAATATACATGGGAGGTAAGAGTTTGGGATAATAATGGTAAACCATCACCATGGAGTGAGCCTGCATTTTTTCAAACAGCCTTTTTTAATCCAACCGACCAGATAGCTATCGGGTGGAAAGCGAAATGGATCGAAGCAGGATTTATTGAAGATTCAATAAACAGACCCGCACAATATTTCAGAAAACAATTTTCTTCAAATAAGAAAATTGCTTCAGCAACAGCTTATATCACTGCACATGGAATGTATGAAGCACAGATAAATGGAAAAAGAGTTGGTGATTATTATTTAACGCCCGGCTGGACAAGCTATAAAAAAAGGTTGCAATACCAGGTATATGATGTAACCAATCTTCTTGCAAATGGAAACAATGCAATTGGTGTAATGGTAGGCACTGGTTGGTACAGGGGTTTTTTAGCATGGGCAGGCAATAAAGATATTTATGGAAAGAAAGCTGGTGTCTTGTTTCAGCTCGATATTAATTATACCGATGGTACAACCGCTACAATTGTCTCAGATGAATCATGGAAATCATCAACTGGCTCGATCCGTTATGCGGAAATTTATCATGGTGAAACCATTGATGCAAGAGAAGAAAAAACCGGCTGGTCAACAGCAAACTATAATGATGCAGCATGGTCAGGGGTAAGAGTTGAAAATTATCCCAATGATATTTTACTCGCCACTTATAATGAGCCCGTAAAAAAGCATGAATCTTTTAAGCCTGTAAAAGTATTTACCACTCCAAAAGGAGAGAAGGTGATCGACTTCGGCCAAAATCTTGTCGGTTGGGTAATTGTAAAAGCAACAGGAAATGCTGGTGATAAGATTACCATTCGCCATGCAGAAGTCCTTGACAAAGCTGGAAATTTCTATATCGATAACCTTCGTGCAGCAAATGCAACAGCAACTTATTTTTTATCAGGCAAGGGAGAAGATATTTTCGAACCCCACTTTACTTTCTATGGATTTCGTTATATAAAAATTGAAGGAGTGGCGGGTGAAATAAAACCCGAGAATTTTACAGCCGTTGCTTTGTATTCAGCTATGAAGCCAACGGGGACGTTTACTTCATCGAATCCTTTGATCAATCAACTTCAGCATAATATCCAGTGGGGACAAAAAGGGAATTTTTTGGATGTACCCACTGATTGCCCGCAACGAGATGAGCGACTTGGCTGGACAGGTGATGCACAGGCATTTTCAAGAACAGCTGCATTCAATTTTGGCGTCAATAATTTTTTTGCAAAATGGTTGCGTGATGTGGAGGCTGATCAGCAACCAAACGGCAGCGTACCTTTTGTTGTTCCCAATGTGCTTCAGCCGGGAGCTGGCGCGTCTACCGGATGGGCTGATGCAGCCACCATTATTCCGTGGAATATGTATTTGGCATATGGAGATAAGAAAATTTTGGAGGATCAATATAGCAGTATGAAGGCCTGGGTTGGCTATATGGAAAATGCAAGTAAGAATTATTTATGGAATACGGGCTTTCATTTTGGCGACTGGTTATTTTATAGCCTTAATGACGACAGGGACGGAAAATCAGCTGTAACAGATAAATATATGATCGCCCAATGTTTTTTTGCCAACTCGGTTCAGATCATGATCAATACGGCAAAAGTGTTGGGAAAAGAGGATGATGCGCAACGATATGCTGAACTTCTAAAAAATTTAAAAGATGCGTTTGTAAAAGAGTATTTAACTCCAAATGGCAGATTGATCTCAAGTACTCAAACAGCCTATGTACTTGCTTTAAATTTTGATATGCTACCGGAAAATTTAAGAGAGGAGGCAGCAGAAAGATTAGTGACTAATATCGAGAGCTACAACAATCATCTTACCACTGGATTTTTAGGCACTCCGTATTTATGTGATGTGTTAAGCCGTTTTGGAAAAACTGATGTAGCATTTACACTACTGATGCAGGATACATATCCATCATGGTTATATCCTGTAAAGATGGGAGCGACGACAATTTGGGAAAGATGGGATGGGATAAAACCGGATAGCACATTTCAAACACCAACAATGAATTCTTATAATCATTATGCCTATGGTGCTATCGGTGATTGGATGTATCGTGTTGTTGCTGGTCTGGATACCTACGAAGATGAGCCGGGATACAAGCATATAAAGATCAAGCCGCATATTGGTGGCGGGCTAACAAATGTCTCCGCAAGTTTGCAGACTTATTATGGAAAAGCCAGCAGCGGGTGGAAGATCGAAGGAGATAAAATTAGTATGGATGTTGAAATCCCTGCCAACACACGAGCCACCGTGTTTGTGCCTGCAACGAGTGCCGATGTGATAAAAATAAGCCCGCTCACAGCCTCTGAATCACAGTTAATTGGTGTGGGGCATAGAGAGAATGATTATATTGTTTTTAAAATTGGCTCGGGTAAATATCATTTTGAGATCTCGAAGTAAAGTTCATTTATGAAAAAATGGTTTAGTGTTTTTATTTTCTTTATTATAAGTTTTGTTATTGTAAAGTCACAAACAATCAATCCGTCTTTATTTACAAAACCATGGTCGGCGAACTGGATCACTGTTCCTGATGCGCCTGCAAAAAACTACGGAGTATATTATTTCAGAAAAGAAGTTTCATTTAGTGATAAGCCCAGGTCTTTTATAGTTCATGTTTCTGCTGACAACCGGTATGTTCTGATCATCAATGAAAAATTTGTCTCATTGGGTCCTGCAAGAAACGACCTTTTTCACTGGAACTTTGAAACGGTAAATATTGCTGATTATCTTGTTGAAGGCGCCAATGTTATCACGGCTACGGTTTGGAACGAAGGCGAATACAGACCCGAAGGACAGATTTCAAACAGAACAGGCTTCCTGATGCAAGGCAACACAACCGAAGAAGAAATTATTAATACAAATACTTCATGGAAATGTTTTAAAAGCACCGCTTACTCACCGTTGACCGGTATTGGATATAGTGCTTATTATGTCTCTGGTCCCGGCGAACTCGTTGACATGAACCAGATGCCGGATGGTTGGCAAAAAAGGGATTTTGATGATGGTGCCTGGCCCAATGCCGCAAAAGTTGGCTGGCGCGGTGCTACGCCAAAAGGTGTTGTCGACATTGCTGACTGGATGCTCGTTCCATCTACATTACCGCCTATGGAATTAAAAGTGCAACGTTTTGCAGCAGTAAGAACAAGCAAGGGAGTTACTATTCCAAATGGATTTCCCGCGAAAAAAGCATCGGTAACAATACCCGCAAATACCGAGGCTACTTTTTTGCTTGATCAATCTTTTTACACAAATGCTTACCCCGAGTTGGATTTCAGTAAAGGAAAAGATGCAGGTATTTCCCTTACCTACGCTGAAGCGTTGTTTATTGAAAAACCGGACGGTCCTGGCAAAACATTTAAAAAAGGAAATCGTAACGAGGTTGAAGGAAAAATGATTTCAGGAAGAAAAGATAGCATCATATCCAATGGGAAGAATCATCAATATTACAGTACGCTTGGTTGGAGAACGTTTCGTTATATAGAAGTCAGGATAACGACAAAAGATGAACCGCTGATTCTTGAAGATATTTATAGTTTATTCACCGGTTACCCCTTTCAATTAAATGCAGAGTTCAATGCAAATGATAAAACACTTGATAAAATATTTGAAGTTGGCTGGCGAACTGCCAGGGCATGTGCATGGGAGACCTATATGGATTGTCCTTACTACGAACAATTACAATATATAGGTGATACCCGTATACAAGCTCTTGTATCGTTTTATAATAGTGGTGACGATCGGCTGGTAAGAAATGCGATAACCCAAATGGACCATTCACGAATGGCAGAAGGCATCACTCTAAGCCGTCATCCGTCATTTTCTCCACAGCAAATTCCAACTTTTTCGCTTTGGTATATCGGGATGTTGAATGATTACTGGATGTATCGTGGTGATAGTGCTTTTATAAAAGATAAATTACAGGGAACCAGGGATGTGTTATGGTTCTTTAGTAAATATCAGAATGCAGAGGGGTCATTAAGAAATGTTCCATATTGGATATTTACCGATTGGGTGGAAGGTAAAACCGGGTGGCCCGGTGGAGTGGGACCAATCGGAAAAGATGGTAGCTCAGCTTTGTTAGACCTCCAGTTATTATGGGCTTTGCAGGTAGCTGCCAAGCTTGAATCGGAACTCGGGTTGCCTGCTATTGCAACCGAATATCGAAAGAAAGCGGCGCAACTCCAGCAAACTATTCAAAGAAATTATTGGAACGCAACTAAGAAACTTTTTGCTGATACAAAGGAACAAGACCGGTACTCACAACATGCAAATACACTGGCCATTTTGACAAATACGATAAAACGATCCGAAGCCACGGCACTCGCACAAAGAATCATTGCTGACAATTCTTTGGCACCAGCCTCCATTTACTTTAAATATTATCTCCACATGGCATTAACAAAAGCCGGGCTTGGAAATGACTATTTAAAATGGTTGGACAAATGGAAAGAAAATATTGAAATGGGATTGACAACATGGGCAGAGATCTCGGAGATCGATAATGCCCGCTCTGATTGTCACGCATGGGGTTCCAGTCCAAACATAGAGTTTTTCAGAACGGTGCTGGGTATTGACACCGATGCGCCGGGGTTTAAGAAAGTGAAGATCGAGCCGCATGTAGGGGAACTTAGAAATGTAAAAGGAAAAATGCCGCATCCTGCCGGATCTATTTTAGCGAATTATGAATTAGTGGATGGAAAATGGAATATAGAGGTCACGCTGCCGGAAAAAATTTCCGGGAGATTTATTTGGAAAGGAAAGACCTATTCTTTAAAACCAGGCACGAATAATTTTAATTTATAAATTCTCGTTATGACACAACTATTCAAACGTCATTCACTTGTTTTGTTTTTATGTAGTGGGATATTTATAGCTGCTTGTAATGATGAAGCCAAAACAGACAATGACGCTGAAACTGCAGTATCTACTGTGGAGCCTGCCAAAGACTGGAAATTCGGTGCGGCTTTATGGACCTTTCACACCGTTAATTTTCCTGAGTCATTAAATAAAGTTGATAGTGCAGGATTGAAATATATAGAACCCAATACTTTTCATAGTGCAGGTCCGGATCTGAAAGATTCCATGATATTGCAGCTATCACCGGCGGGCATTGAAAAATTAAAATCAATGATCGCCGCAAAAGGTTTAACCTGCGAATCCATTTACATTGTAGGCGATTCCACCATTGATTCATGGAAAAAACAATTTGATATTGCCAAACAACTAGGAGTTGAGTTTGTAACTACCGAGCCGCCACTGAACATGTGGAATAGCATTGATAGCCTTGCAGGCGCTTATGGAATCAAAGTAGCCATTCACGAACATTGGATAGGTGTCAGCCATTACTGGGATACTGATACTACGTTAATGGCGATCAAAGGTCGCCCCAATTTTTATGTATGTGCTGATCTTGGTCATTGGCCAAAGAGCGGCGTTAATCCTTTAGATGCGGTGAAAAAATTGAGCGGGCATATCATTGGTATTCACCTGAAAGACATAGCCGCTTACAATGATCCATCATTAAAGGATGTGCCGGTTGGGACGGGGGTTGTGGATTTCCCCGCGATTTTCGCGGAGTTAAAAAAGCAGGGATTCAAAGGTCATATTTATATTGAACGGGATGCTGAAGATCAGCCCAGCAATCTTCCTTCGGTGATACAAACTGTAAAATATTATAACGAACAGGTTAATAAACTGAAGTAATAAAATATTTTTAGGAGTAGGTCCGGATCTTATCATAAATAGTTAAGCAATGCAGGTCATACTTGGAGTTATCTATCATTTCATCGGTGGTGTTGCTTCGGGCAGTTTTTATGTTCCGTACAAACGGGTTAAAGGCTGGAATTGGGAAAGCTATTGGATCATTGGTGGCTTGTTTTCATGGTTGATCGTCCCGCCGTTGGCAGCATGGCTAACTGTGCCGAACTTCACTTCCATCATCGCCCAAACTGATTCTTCTACTTTCTGGTGGACCTATTTCTGGGGAATACTCTGGGGCATCGGTGGTTTAACGTATGGACTCGGTATGCGCTACCTCGGTATGTCACTCGGTAATTCTGTATTGCTTGGTTTTACTGCCGCATTCGGTGCATTGGTTCCATCCATCTATTACAATTTTGCCCATACGCCGGGTAAAACAACATTCAGTGATTTACTCAATACATCATGGGGACAAATCGTATTGGTTGGCGTAATGCTTTGTCTGACGGGAATTGTCATTTGCGGGAGAGCCGGAGTGCTAAAAGAAAAGGAATTACCTGCAGAAAAGAAAAAGGAAAGTGTAAAGGAATTCAGTCTTGTCAAAGGATTAATTGTCTGTACTATCTCTGGTATTCTCAGTGCTTGTTTTAATTATGGTATTGAAGCAGGAACGCCGATGGCAGAATCGGCTAATGCTGTATGGAAGGCAGCGAATCCGGGTGAGACAGTTGAATTTTTATACCAGAATAATGTTATCTACATAGTGTTGTTATGGGGTGGACTTACAACTAATTTAATTTGGTGCATGACCTTAAATGCCCGCAATAAAACTTTCGGAGATTATACGAATAGACAAGCCCCGCTTTTACGCAACTATTTTTTCTCGGCGCTCGCAGGTACTGTTTGGTTCTTACAATTCTTTTTTTATGGGATGGGAGAAAGTAAACTCGGGAATGGCGCCAGCTCCTGGATATTACATATGGCATTCATCATTCTTGTCGCAAACATTTGGGGTATTGCATTAAAAGAATGGAGCGGCGTAAGCAAAAAGACCAAAATAACTATCGGTGTCGGAATCATCCTCATCCTTCTGTCAGTCATATTAGTCGGGTACGGAAATTCACTGAAGTAAACGGTGAGTGGTGAAAAATAAGATTCGGGACAAAATTAATTATATGAGTAGTTCAACAAAAACCTTTAACCATGTAAGCTATTTGTGGGACGAAGTCCATGCTGGTGGTTTGGCGGGTGATGAAGTGGCGTTATTGGTCTATCGTTCTAACTTATTAGGTGCCGATCTGCGGCTTACAAATTATGGAGGGGGTAATACTTCCTGCAAAGCTATTGCAAAAGATCCCTTAACAGGGCAAGATATAGAAGTGATGTGGGTAAAGGGCAGCGGCGGGGATCTGGGAACAATGAAACGAAACGGACTGGCAGCATTGTATGTTGAGCGTTTACGCAGCCTAAAAAATATTTATCGCGGCATTGAGCATGAAGATGAAATGGTGGAGCTTTTCAATCATTGCATTTATGATTTGAATTCAAAGTCGCCATCGATAGACACCCCTTTGCACGGTTTCCTTCCGTTCAAACATATTGATCATTTGCATCCCGATGCAGCGATTGCAATTGCCTCCGCTAAAGATGGGAAGAAGATTACACAGGAGTTGTTCAATGGAACAATTGGTTGGGTAGAATGGCAGCGTCCGGGGTTTGATCTTGGACTAAAACTAAAGCAATGTTTGGATGAGAATCCGGGTATCCGGGGCATGATGCTGGGGTCTCATGGATTGTTTACATGGGGAAACACAGCTTATGAAAGTTATATCAACACATTGGAAGTGATCGAACGTTGCGCTCAATACCTGGAGAACCCCCCCGCCCGCAAAGGGGAGCCAAAAAATTTCACTTTCGGCGGAGAAAAAATTAAATCATTGCCAGCAGAAGCACGGTTGCAAAAAGCTGCCGCAATAGCGCCGGTTTTAAGAGGATTGTGTTCGTCAAACTATCCCAAATCCCCTTCAGGCGTTGGGGGTATGATCGGCCATTTTACAGATGACGATCGTGTATTACAATTCATAAACTCAAATGATCTTAGCAGGCTGGCCCCGATGGGGACAAGCTGTCCGGATCATTTCTTAAGGACAAAAATTTCTCCGCTTGTATTAAACTTAACACCGGAAGAAGATACAACCAATATCACTGTTGTAAAACAAAAACTAATCCCTCAATTTGAAGAGTATAGAACAATGTATGCCGATTATTACAATACATACAGGCATGCTAATAGCCCGGCAATGCGTGATCCCAATCCTGTTGTGATCTTGTATCCGGGTATTGGCATGTTCACGTTTGCAAAAGACAAACAAACAGCAAGAGTAGCAGCCGAGTTTTATATCAATGCAATTAATGTCATGCGCGGAGCAGAAGCAGTGAGTGAATACACTTCATTACCAAGACAAGAAGCATTTGATATTGAGTATTGGGTATTGGAGGAAGCAAAGCTGCAACGCATGCCCAAACCGAAACCATTAAGCGGAAGAATTGCATTAATAACGGGCAGTGCCGGCGGTATTGGAAAAGCAATTGCGAGAAAATTTGCAGAAGAAGGGGCTTGTGTTGTATTGAACGATATCAACCACGAACGATTGGATGACGCCGTGCAGGAGTTTGAAAAAACATTTAGTAGAGACGCCGTTGCTTCTGTATTGCTTGATGTTTCTAATGAATCATCCATTGAAAGCGCATTTGCTGACACCGTCCTGGCTTTTGGCGGTGCTGATATCATAATAAACAATGCCGGTATCAGTATTTCAAAGCCAATTGCCGAACATACTGCTGGTGATTGGGATAAGCTTTATGATATATTGGTAAAAGGGCAATTCCTTGTTTCAAGGAAGGGGGTTGAAATAATGCGAAAACAAAATCTTGGCGGCGATATCGTGAACATTGTCTCGAAAAATTCAATTGTTGCCGGACCCAATAATGCCGGTTATGGAAGTGCAAAAGCAGCGCAGGCACATCTTACCCGGTTGCTTGCTGCCGAATTAGGCGCGGATAAAATAAGAGTGAACACCGTAAATCCCGATGCAGTAATTTCGGATAGCAATATATGGAGCGGAGGTTGGGCCGAAGGTAGAGCAAAGGCATATGGAATTACTGTTGAAGAATTGCCAGCATATTATGCAAAACGAACCCTGTTGAATGAAACGATTTTGCCGGCTGATATTGCCAATGCCTGCTTTGCATTTGTTGGGGGCCTGCTTAATAAATCAACGGGAAATATTTTGAATGTGGATGGCGGCATCGCTAACGGATTCGTAAGATAAGCTCCTGTCCCGTAAAGCGGGAACTTAGGTCGAAAATTTCATTTATTTCAGCGTTGCGGAGCTGAATAGTGAAATGTAGATGCTGTGGTCGTTAATTAGTTTATTAAAGCACCGCTTTCTCTCGAGTCGGAGAGGGAGGAGGAGGGAGAGGTTTATGAATCGGATAGCATTTAAAATGAAATTATTCAGTGGCTGTGAGGATGAGTATAAAAAACGCCATGATGCAATTTGGCCTGAGTTGAAAACATTGTTGAAAGAAACCGGCGTTGAGGATTATTCCATATTCCTGGATAAAGAAACAAATATTTTATTTGGCCTATTGAAAGTTAAAAATCCATTGAAATTGGATGAACTGCCAAACCATCCTGTGATGAAAAAGTGGTGGGCCTATATGAAAGACATCATGGAATCGAATGAAGACAATTCACCCGTTTCTGTTCCTTTGAAAGAGGTATTTTACCTGAAATTATGAAATAAATTGAACCACGAAGACGCTAAGACACAAAGAAACACAAAGCATATGTTTGTAAAGCTTTCAGAGCAGGAAGAGTTTCTTGCGAAGCAAATTGTTGATATTGCTATAAAAATCCATAAGGAGTTAGACCCTGGTGTATTGGAGAGTGGTTATGCAATATGTTTCTACTATGAATTATTTAATAGAACTATTAAATTCGAGAAACAAAAAGATGTTTCTATCATTTACCAGTCTTTAATAATTGATGAAGGCTTGCGATTGGATTTGTTAGTTGAAAATTTAATAATTGTGGAATTTAAGGCGCAAGAAAATTATCATCCGGTTTGGGACGCGCAATTGCTCAGTTACCTCAAATTAACGGGTAAGCGTTTAGGTTTTTTAATAAATTTTCATGTGCCTCTCATGAAAGAGGGAATTAAAAGATTAATTCTTTAAACTTAATGCCTCTTTGTGCCTTCGTGCCTTAGTGGTTCAAAAACCTGGAAATGCAGATCGAAAAACATAGAATTGAAGAGCATAACGGGCCATTACTTGCAGAACATAAAAGAAAATTTGATTTTGTTGGGTCGGGTGTACATAACGTCGAAGCAGTCATTCAAAGGCTCATTGATTTCAATGTGGCGATTCCATCCTGGGCATTGGGTACGGGTGGTACAAGATTCGGAAGATTTTCCGGGGCAGGGGAGCCCGGCAACCTTGAGGGAAAAATGGAAGATGTCGCATTGCTTCATGCGCTCAACCGATCCAGCGGTGCTATCTCGTTGCATATTCCCTGGGATATTCCGGAAAATTATAGCGCGATCAAAACAGTGGCAGCAGAATTAGGGTTAAGGTTTGATGCGGTTAATTCCAACACCTTCCAGGATCAAAAAGGTCAGCCGTTAAGTTATAAGTTTGGTTCATTGCAGCATATTGACAAGGCCGTTCGCAGACAGGCTATTGACCATAATACTGAAGTGATCAGACATGGCGTTCAACTGGGGTCAAAGGCATTAACAGTTTGGTTGAGCGATGGAAGTTGTTTTCCGGGTCAACTAAATTTCAGGAAGGCTTTTCAAAATACACTGGAAAGTTTGCAGGAAATATATTCGGCATTACCGGGTGACTGGAAAGTATTTGTTGAGTACAAAGCGTATGAACCAAATTTTTATTCAATGACCGTTGGTGACTGGGGTCAATCATTATTATATGCAAATAAATTAGGAAGCAAAGCATATACCCTGGTTGATCTTGGTCATCATTTGCCAAATGCCAATATTGAGCAGATCGTAGCTTTATTGTTAATGGAAGGAAAGCTGGGCGGTTTTCATTTCAATGATAGCAAATATGGGGATGATGATTTGACAGTAGGCAGTATCAAGCCGTACCAATTATTTTTAATTTTTAATGAATTGGTGGAAGGCATGGACGCAAGAGAAATGGATCACACGACCGATTTGGGATGGATGATCGATGCTTCGCATAACGTAAAAGATCCTTTGGAAGATCTGTTACAATCTGTGGAAGCGATCATGATCTCTTATGCGCAAGCGTTGCTGATTGACAGGAAAAAGATGAATGAAGCACAACAGGATAATGATGTGGTTGCTGCACAGGAAATCTTACAAAATACTTTTCGCACTGATGTAAGAGCAATCGTAGCCGAAGCAAGGTTGAGAGGCGGAGGTGCAATAAATCCTTTACGACTATTCCGGGAAATGAAGATCAGGGAACAACTAATTAAAGAACGGGGAGCTAAAACTGTGGCAACAGGATTATAATGCATAAAATTCCTTCCATAGCGATCTACGATGTGGGCAAAACAAATAAGAAACTCATTTTGTTTGATGAGCAATACAGATTGGTGTATGAAGAGAGCATTCAATTACCAGAGACAAAAGATGAAGATGAGTTTCCTTGCGAAGATGTGGTTGCCTTGACAACATGGGTGAAAAATAGGTTTGCTCAAATTCAAGCTGATCCGCAGTTCGAGATCAAAGCCGTCAATTTTTCCGGGTATGGTGCCAGTTTTGTTTTTCTTGATGAAAATAGAAATATTATTCTTCCTATATATAATTACCTGAAGCCTTACCCGCCATCGTTGCAAAAAAAGTTCTATGAAGATTATGGTGGGGAAAGTCAATTCTCCAAAATAACGGCCTCGCCGGTTTTGGGAAATCTCAATTCGGGCATGCAATTGTATCGTTTGAAATATGAAAACCCGGGAATGTTTAAGCAAGTAAAATACGCTTTGCATTTGCCACAGTATCTCAGTTTTATTCTCACTTCATCATTGCATTCAGATATAACAAGTATAGGCTGTCATACAAATCTTTGGAATTTTAAGCAACGTGAATATCACGAATGGGTAAATAAAGAAGGTATTGGTGAAAAATTTCCGGAATTACTTTCCTGTGCTGCAGTTGCTGGTTCTGTCAATAAAAATATTCCCGCAGGTGGTGGCTTACATGATAGTTCAGCTGCATTGATACCCTATCTTACTGCTTTTAATGATCCTTTTATTTTATTATCTACCGGTACGTGGTGTATCAGTTTAAATCCATTTAACCATTCCATGCTTTCTGATTATGAATTGCGTGAAGATTGTCTTTGCTATTTATCTTATGAAGGCAAGCCGGTGAAAGCATCACGAATTTTTGCTGGTTATGAACACGAACAGCAAATAAAACAGCTCGCGGAACATTTTTTGAAACCTCTCAATTTTTATACAACGATTACAGTAGATACTGAGTTACTGAAAAAGCAAAAGCGAAATACCGGTGAAACCAAGCATAAGTCTGCGGACTCTCAACCGCCAAAATCATCCTTCAGTAACAGAAATCTTTCAGATTTTAAAAGTTACGAAGAAGCTTATCATCAATTGGTAACCGACATTGTTGTACACCAGGCAAGAAGTACTAATCTGGTTTTGGAGGGAACGGGAGTAAAAAGAATCTTTGTGGATGGCGGCTTTAGTAAAAATCCAATTTATATGTATTTGATGGCGGAAGCATTTCCAAACCTTGAGATCTATGCAGCTTCGGTCGCACAGGCAAGTGCCCTGGGAGCGGCTTTAGTTTTTCATCAACATTGGAACAGTAAGCCACTTCCTTCAGATATTATTGACATGAAACTCTATTCAGTCAGGCATCAAACATCCATTCAAAAATGAAGTTGCAATACAATACGAGCTATGCTTCTATAGATGATCTGATCAGGAGGGCTAAGAAAAAGATCCCAAAATTTGCTTTTGACTATCTTAACGGTGGTTGCAATGAAAATGTCAACCTGCATAAGAATACCGCAGAGTTAAGACAAGTTGAATTGCAACCATTTTACCTGACGAACCATGCAGGTTCAGACATGAAGACAGAATTGTTTGGCCACGTATACGATGCGCCATTTGGTATTTCGCCGGTAGGGCTGCAGGGATTAATGTGGCCAAATGCTCCAGAGATCTTAGCGAGAGCTGCGTTTGAGCATAATATTCCATTTATATTAAGTACAGTAACAACTTCAAGCATTGAAAGGATAAGTGAATTAACAGAAGGAAGAGCATGGTTTCAATTATATCATCCTGCTGAAAATGACATAAGAGATAAAATAATAAAGAGGGCGATGGTAGCACAATGTCCTGTTCTCGCGATCTTATGTGATGTGCCAACCTTTGGTTACAGACCCTGGGATATAAAAAATGGCCTTGCTATGCCTCCCCGGATGACGCTTCGTAATATTTTGCAGATAATAGGTAAGCCCGAATGGGCATTAAAAACCCTGATCCATGGCCAGCCCAATTTTGCAAACATGAAACCCTATATGCCAAAGGGACTAGACATGAAACAGCTTGGCGCATATATGAATAAAACGTTTTCGGGACGCTTGAATGAAGAGAAGATCGCCCCTATACGTGATATGTGGAAAGGCAAACTCGTTTTAAAAGGAGTCGCTTCACCGGAAGATACGGAGATGGCGATCCGACTGGGATTGGATGGGATCATTGTTTCCAATCATGGTGGGAGACAACTGGATGCTGCCCAATCTACCATCAAGTCGTTGATACCAATTGTCGAAAAATTCAAAGGAAAAATAAAGATCATGATGGACAGCGGCATCCGTACCGGTCCCGATGTAGCCAGAACGCTTGCTTGTGGAGCAGATTTTGCTTTTATGGGCCGAACATTTATGTATGGCGTTTCCGCATTGGGAAATGAAGGGGGCAATCATACAATTTCAATTCTAAAAACCCAGGTACAGCAGGTGATGGAACAAATATGCTGTGCAAAAGTCAGCGATTTTCCCCGGCATCTGATTTAGCCGGGGATCACTTATGCCTGGCAGCGAGCATATTCACAACATCGCTCAGTTTGTAATTCTTTGCCTGCAATAAAACCAGGTAGTGATAGAGCAGATCAGCCGCTTCCCCTAAGAATTTTTCTTTGTTATCATCCTTGCTTTCGATGACAAGTTCTACTGCTTCTTCACCAACTTTCTGTGCGATCTTATTGATCCCTTTTGCAAAAAGGGAGGATGTGTATGATGATGGGGCTGGATTATTTTTTCTTTCAGCAATCACCAATTCTAATTTTTCCAATGAGAATGACAAATTGGTTTCATTAAAACAAGTATCCGCGCCTGTATGACAAACGGGACCAGTGGGTGAGGCTTTGATCAACAGCGTATCGTTGTCGCAGTCAATTATAATATCTTTTACCAACAAGAAATTATTGCTTGTTTCCCCTTTTGTCCAAAGCCTTTGTTTGCTTCTGCTAAAAAAAGTGACTCTGCCTTCAGCTTTGGTTTTTTCCAATGCTTCTTCATTCATAAAACCCAGCATCAGTACTTTATTGCTAATGGGATCTTGTACAATTACAGGAATCAATCCATCTTCATATTTTGAAAAATCAGGTTTCATAATCTGACTGAAATATTTTTAGTAGCTAAATATTGTTTTAAGCCCGGTATAGGTATCTCCTTAAAATGAAAAATACTTGCTGCCAGTGCTGCATCCGCAGATGCTTTTTCAAATACTTCGACAAAATGCGCCATATTGCCGGCGCCACCGCTTGCAATAATGGGCACAGGTAAATTCTGAGAAAGCAATTTTGTTATTTCAATTGCAAAACCATTTTTTGTTCCGTCGTGATTCATAGATGTAAGTAAAATTTCTCCTGCACCACGATCAACTGCTTCTTTTGCCCAATCAAAACATTTTTTACTGGTTTTTGTTCTTCCTCCGTTCAGATACACATACCATTCTTTATCATCTTCTTTTTTTGAATCAATTGCGAGGACCACACACTGGCTTCCGAATTCTTTAGCAAGGTTATTTATTAATTGTGGATTTTTAAAAGCAGAAGTATTGACCGAAATCTTGTCAGCACCATTGTTTAATAACACATATACGTCTTCGACACTGCTGATGCCACCGCCAACAGTAAAAGGTATGTTGACGTGATGAGCGATTTTATTTACGAGCTCGCTTAGTGTTTTTCTTTTTTCGACTGTAGCCGTGATATCCAGAAAGACTAATTCATCCGCACCTTCATTTGCATATAAGGCGCCTAACTCTACTGGGTCACCGGCATCACGAAGATTGATAAAGTTTGTGCCCTTAACGGTTCGTCCATCTTTAATATCCAAACAAGGTATAATTCGTTTTGTCAGCATAACTATTTTCTTGAACTCAGTGCCACTTTAATTCCTAATCCAACTAATAATAATCCTGTGATCTTATTTTGCCACTTAATGAATGCTTGTTTATCCGCAAGCCAGTTCCCCAGTCTTCCAAATAAGATAGCCACGATGATATTTACAATTGTCCCTGAGAAATTAAACCACAATCCTAATAGTAAAATTTGCATGGCGGTATTTCCTCTTTCAGGATGGATGAACTGCGGCAGAAATGCAAGAAAAAACAACGCCACTTTCGGATTCAGCACATTTGTAAAAGCTCCCTGCCAGAATAAGTTGGAAAGTGATTTTTTCTCAACCGCATGCTGAATGCTAAATTTATTTTGCTTGCTTAAAAATGATTTTATTCCAAGATAGATCAGGTACGCAGCACCAACATATTTTATAATATCGAATGCAATAGCTGAATTGGTAAGGATGGCTGACAAACCAATTACTGCGGCCAGTAAATGAACTATGCAACCTCCGGCAATGCCCAAAGCAGAAACAATGCCCGCTTTCACCCCTTGCGAAGTGCTTCTTGTTGCCACATACAGCATATCATTACCCGGTGTAATGTTTAGCATCAGGCTTGCAAAAGCAAACAGCAGAAAATCATTCAGGCTGATCATATAAACTGTTTTAGATCCTTCAACAGTATTTTTTTCTCATAGATCGCTTTACCAACAATGGCACCACTGCATCCTGCTTCCCTCAATAATAGCAGGTCATTTATCGATGCCACACCTCCGCTTGCGATCAGGTCTATCGAAGGATGCTGATTCAGGATCTTTTTATAAAGATCAATACCAGTTCCTTCGAGCAGGCCATCTTTATTAATATCTGTACAAAAAAACTGTTTGACCCCTTTGGTTTTATAATTTTCTACCAGATCAAAGACGGATAGATCAGTTGTCTCAGTCCAGCCTTTAATGGCTAATTTTTCATCCCTAACATCTGCACCGATTATGAATTTATCAACACCAAATGCGAGCAACCATCCGGTCAACGTTTTTTCATCTTTAACGGCTATACTTCCCACAGCAGCATATGCAGCACCTGAATCAAAGCAAATGCTAACGTCTTTGTTGGAACTGATCCCCCCACTAAAATCAATCAGTAGATTTGTTTTTGATGCGATGTTCTCAAGCACTTTCCAATTTTTTACCTTACCGGCTTTTGCCCCATCTAAGTCTACAAGATGTAGCCTGTTTAAGCCGGCATTTGCAAATTCTTTTGCCACTTCCAGCGGGTTTTCATTATAAACTTTCTTTTGTTCATAATCCCCCTTCGTGAGCCGTACGCATTTTCCTTCGATAACATCGATTGCAGGTATGATAAACCCCCAACCCTCTGAAGGGGGCTTTTTACCTTCCTTGATTGAAAATTTTCTTATTTCATTCATAACTCCAGAAAATTTTTAAGTATGGTTTCTCCCGTCGACGCGCTTTTTTCAGGATGAAATTGTACTCCAAAGAAATTGTCTTTTTGCAAAGCACTGGCATAAGGTTGCACATAATCAGTTGTTGCAATTGTGTGTTCGCCTTGTCCTGCATAATACCCATGAACAAAATAGCAATAGCTATTATTGGGAATATTTTTAAACAAATTAGTTTTAAGATCAAAGATCGAGTTCCATCCAATTTGGGGAACCTTTAAACCCTCTTTAGGGGGTTGGGAGGCGAATTTTTTTATTGTTTCCTCAAAGATTCCCAGGCATTTTGTATCATTTTCTTCCGAATACTTACACATTAGCTGCATGCCAAGACAAATGCCCAATACCGGTTGCGTGAGTGAACATATAAGGCTGTCTAATTTTCTTTCCTTTAAATAATTCATGGCTGTACTTGCTTCTCCGACACCTGGAAAGATAACTTTATCAGCATTTATGATCTCACCAGCATTATCTGTTACCAATGCTGTATGACCAATTCTTTCCAATGCATATAAAACTGACCGGATATTTCCCGCATTGTATTTAATAATTGCAATTTTCATCAGAGGATCCCTTTTGTCGTAGGTAATTGCATATTGTCAACATCTCTTTTTACCGCCATTTTAATTGATTTGGCAAACGCTTTGAAAATAGATTCAATCTTGTGATGCTCATTATCTCCTTCTGCTTTTATATTCAGATTACACTTAGCTGCATCACTGAATGATTTAAAGAAATGATAGAACATTTCAGTTGGTACATCGCCGATTTTTTCCCTTGAGAATTTTGCATCCCACACCAGCCAGCTTCGTCCGCCAAAGTCGATTGCCACCTGTGCCAGGCAATCATCCATTGGTACGATGAATCCATATCGTTCAATACCTGCTTTGTTGCCTAACGATTTTGAAAATGCTTCGCCCAATGCAATGGCGGTATCTTCGAGGGTGTGATGTTCATCAACATGCAAATCGCCCTTAACAGTAATTTTAAGATCAGCGCCGCTATGTTTGCCCAGTTGATCAAGCATATGATTAAAAAAATTCAGACCTGTGCTAATCTCTGTGTTGCCCCTGCCATCAAGATTTAATTCGATGCTGATCTTGGTCTCATTCGTATTACGTTCATGTTTTGTTATACGATTACCTGATTTCAAAAACTCATAAATTTCCTTCCACTCAGTTGTTTCCAATGCAATTATTGGTTGGAGTGACCTGAGCGTATCACTTATTTCGCCACCGCCCAGGTTGGGATCGTTGTTTATCCAAATCGCTTTGCAGCCAAGATTTTTTGCCAGTTGGACATCAGTAATCCTATCGCCAATGACAAATGACTTTGACAAGTCATAGTCAGAATTATTTAAATAGCTTATAAACATTCCAATACCCGGTTTGCGGGTTGGAGCATTTTCTTTTGCAAAAGTCCTATCGATCAAAACAGTACTGAAACTGATGGCTTCATTGGAAAGATGCTTCATTATGAAATTGTGGACCGGCCAAAAGTTGCTTTCGGGAAACGAGGCGGTTCCTAAACCATCCTGGTTAGTCGGCATGACCAACTCATAATCTAATTCTTTGGCAATACGTGAAAGCCAGGTAAACATTCCCGGGTAAAACTCCAGTTTATCAAACGAATCGATTTGATAAGTTGGTGGCGCTTCTTTAATTATTGTCCCGTCGCGATCAATAAATAAAACCCGTTTGCCGCCGGTCTCCGCCGCGGCGGTGGATGTTGGAATTGATGAATCCATTTAATTCGATTTATATTTTGACAATTCTTTTATCAATTGTTTATTTTCTTCAGGCGTACCGATAGTGATCCGCAAGCTATCATCACACAAAACAACCTTGCTTCTGTCTCTCACAATTATCCCTTTATCACACAATTCTTCATAGATCCGTCTTGCGGCTTTTATTTTTACTAAAAGGAAATTAGCATCGGAAGGATAAACGACTTCTGTGGCCGCGAGACTCAATAATTCATTTCTTAGTTTTTCTCTTTCAGTCACAGTTGTCGCTATGTGCTCATTTACCCATTCGATATTATCCAATGCTTCCAAAGCCAGCAATTGAGTTGCCGAATTAATATTATAAGGATATTTTACTTTGTTCATCAGTTCAATGATTGGCCGCGATGCAAATGCCATTCCTAATCTCAATCCTGCTAAACCCCAGGCTTTGCTCAGCGTTTGCATTACAATAAGATTCGGATATTCAGTTAACTCTGGTATGAAACTTTTTTGTTTTGAATAATTGATATAGGCCTCGTCAATTATTACTATGCCTTCAAAATTATTTAAGATAATTTCTACATCAGCCCGATTGATGCTATTGCCGGTGGGATTATTCGGCGAACAGATAAAAATTAATTTTGTAAACGGATCAATTGCAGTTTCAATTGCATCGATATTAAGTTGAAAGTCCTTTGTAAGATTAACCTTGTTCACCTTTACATCATTCATTTCTGCACATACTTCATACATGCCGTATGTTGGAGGAAAAATCATCGCATTGTCCCGGCCGGGTGCACAAAAAATTCTATAAAACAGATCGATCGCTTCATCACTACCATTACCAAGAAAAATATTTTGCACCGGAACACCTTTTATTTTGCTAAGCTTTTCTTTTACCGGAAGCTGGAGCGGATCAGGATAACGGTTAAAATTATCCGGTAATGGCGAGCCAAAAGAATTCTCATTTGCATCAAGAAAAATAGAAGCGCTGCCGCTGAACTCGTGCCTTGCAGATGAGTAAGGCGTCATCTTTTTAATGTTTTCACGGACTAAGCTGTTTAAATTAAAATTCATATTGGTTGCTTTAATCGTACTGCCACGGCATTTTTATGTGCTTCCAGTCCTTCTGCTGCTGCCATTTGCATAACCGTATCTCCGATATTTTCCAAGCCGTTTTTAGAAAGTTGCTGAAACGTTATCTTCTTTACAAAACTATCAACCGAAACCCCACTATACGTTGCAGCATAACCATTAGTCGGTAAGGTATGATTTGTACCGCTTGCATAATCCCCAGCAGATTCAGGTGAATAATTCCCTATAAATACCGAGCCTGCTGAAATTATCTTACCCGTTAATTCTTCGGCCTTGTCGGCTGAAAGGATCAAATGTTCGGGAGCGTACAGGTTCGATAACTCAATTGCTTCATCAATCGAATTCAATAAAATGATCTTACTGTGGGTCAACGCCTTTTCTGCAATTTCTTTTCTCGGTAATTTTTCCAGCTGCTTTTGTATGCATTGCTGAACGGCTTCGGCAATTGATATACTTGTAGTCAATAAGATTGCCTGTGAATCGGCGCCATGTTCAGCTTGTGACAAGAGATCGGCCGCAATAAATTCATCCACCGCAGTTTCATCTGCGATCACCAGGACTTCTGAAGGCCCGGCAGGAATATCTATTGCCACCCCTTCCTTTTGTATGAGTTGTTTTGCAGCCGTGACGTATTGATTACCGGGTCCAAATATTTTAAACACTTTTGGAATGGTTTCAGTTCCATAAGCCATGGCAGCGATTGCCTGTATACCCCCTGCTTTGAAAATTTTTGTAATACCACATAAATTAGCTGCATATAATATTGCAGGATTGATAGAACCCTCTTTTGACGGCGGTGAACATAAAATAATTTCTTTGCACTTCGCAATGGCTGCAGGTACGCCAAGCATTAAAACGGTCGAAAACAGGGGAGCAGTCCCACCAGGAATATAAATACCAACTTTTTCGATGCCAACGGCCTTTCGCCAGCAATTTATCCCTGGCATTGTCTCAATAATTTTTACTCCATCAACCTGCGACCGGTGAAATTTTTCGATATTTAATTTTGCCTGTTGAATCGCGTCTTTTAATCCAGCTGGTAATAATTTCTCAGCAGCTTTAATTTCTTTTTCGTCTACTGTCAGTTTTTTCAATTTTACTCCATCAAATTCCTTCGTGTATTTGCGAATTGCTTTATCACCTTTGGCTTTTACTTTCTCCAAAATTCTTTTTACAGCTTTTTCAAGAGATGCTGTTTCAAACGCAGGTCTTTTAATTATCTCTTCCCAATCTTTTCTGCCGGGATATTTTATCACGTTTATCATCATAATTCATTTAATTGATGGTCACATTGGTACTAAACTATCATTTTTTCGATCGGGATTATCAAAATTCCCTGCGCGCCATTTGTTTTCAAATTCTCGATCACATTCCAAAAATCATTTTCACTGATTACGGAATGTACCGAGCTCCATCCTTTTTCTGCAAGCGGTAAAATTGTAGGGCTCTTCATACCCGGTAATAGTTTGCAGATCGCCTCAAGTTTATCATTGGGGGCATTCAACAGAACATATTTATTATTCTTTGCTTTCTTTACCGCTCTTATCCTGAACAATAATTTATTAAGTAGGTTTTGTTTTTCAACGGACAAATTTTTATTACTGATCAGGACAGCTTCTGATCGTAAGACCGTCTCCAGTTCCGTGAGCTCATTGCTGAATAATGTGCTTCCCGAACTTACGAGGTCGCAAATGGCATCGGCTAATCCAATACGTGGCGCTATTTCCACTGATCCGCTGATTTCCTGTATTGTTGCTGCTATCTTCTTTTCATTAAGAAATTTGGACAGGATCAAAGGGTAGCTCGTTGCAATTTTTTTACTGTTCAGGTCATCGATTGATCGTAGCGATCCATTTTTTGGAATGGCGATCGATAACCTGCATTTACCAAATCCTAATTTTTCAATTGAGCTTATTTCTTTGTTTTTTTCTGCAATTACATTTTCTCCGACAAATCCAATATCAACGACGGCATCTTGTACGTATTCAGGAATATCGTCATCACGAAGAAAAAATACTTCCAGCGGGAAATTAGCGGCCTGCACTCTTAACTGGTTATTGCCATTGCTTACATCAATACCACATTCTTTAAGCAAAGACATCGAGCCATCATACAATCTTCCTTTTTTCTGCACCGCAATTTTTAAATTGCCTCCATTCCCTGAAGAGTTGTTTATCATTTCCGTATTCATAATTAATTTTTCATTTTAGTTGTTACTCCAAAATTCTCATTGAGGGGACAGGGGTCAAAGAAAAAGGGCTTACAAACTGTAAGCCCTTTAAAAAGTTTATGTTGTTACATAATACATCACGGCCTACCTTGATCGGGTAAGAAATGGTGATGATTATGTGTACGATTGATCATTGCGAAACAAAAATAGGGGAAATTATTAATTAGGTTTTGGAATTTTTTGCTGCAACTGACACGGTTGGACAACCGAATCTTTTAGATGTTGCACACGAACAAACGCTAATTGCCATAACGATAAGAGCAAATCCGGCGAGTAATTTAGTTTTCATTGAAAGTTGATTTTTTAGATTAACGGCTAAACGCAATTTTTATTTTGTAAAGATAAGCCAGTTTTTTTAAGATCAGGCATTTACGAGCCGAACAATCACGTACCTTTACCACCCTGAAAAACCCGAACTAAAAATAACATGCTTCAACTTACAAAACCCCTGGCTTTTATTGACTTAGAAACGACGGGGGTGAACCTTGCGACAGATAGAATTATTGAAATTGCCATAGTTAAGGTGTTGCCGGATGGCAAACGCAGCGCTAAACGCAAGCTCATAAACCCGCAGATGTCAATTCCCAAACAGTCAAGCGATATTCACGGTATCACAAATGAAATGGTGAAAGATGCACCAACATTCAGAGAAGTGGCCCAGGAACTGAAACAAATGCTTGATGGTTGCGATATCGCAGGTTATAATAGTAATCGCTTTGATATCCCTATGCTGGTTGAGGAATTTCTTCGTGCCGAAGTTGATTTTGATATGAAAGGGCGCAGGTTGATCGATGTTCAGAATATATTTCACAAAATGGAACAACGCACATTAAGCGCTGCATATAAATTTTATTGTAATAAGGCCCTTGACGGTGCACACAGCGCCGAGATCGATGCCACCGCTACACATGAAATTTTGATCGCGCAGCTGGAACGCTATCCCGATCTTGGAACTTCTGTTGATTCGGTTTTAAAGTTAATAGGTGAGGAACCTATTGTTGATTTTGCACGGCGTTTCATAATGGAGAACGGAATAGAGATTTTTAATTTTGGCAAGTACAAAGGAAGACCAGTAGCAGAAGTGTTACGGACGGAACCGCAGTATTATGATTGGATGATGAAGGGCGATTTTCCTCAATACACAAAACAAAAGCTTACCGAAATAAGAACCCGTAGCCTGCTGAAGAAGAATTAACAATCATCTCTTAACTTTTTGGTTAGGGCACAACCAAATATTGTAAATTCGTTTTTCCTCAACCAACTCTATTGGAGAAACTTGTAATTATACCTACTTATAATGAAAAGGAGAATATTGCTGATATTCTTTTAGCTGTTTTTGGTTTGCAACAGGATTTTCACGTATTGGTAATTGATGATGGCTCGCCTGACGGAACTGCACAAATCGTAACGGAATTGCGGTCAAAATTTCCTGACCAATTATTTTTAGAAGAAAGAAAAGGCAAGCTCGGCCTGGGCACCGCTTATATTCATGGTTTTAAATGGGCATTGGCAAAAGGGTACAATTATATTTTTGAGATCGATGCCGACTTTTCCCATAACCCAAAAGACCTTACTCGTTTATATGATGCCTGCAAACGGGATGGCGCTGATGTAGCTGTTGGTTCGCGGTATGTAAGTGAAGGGGGAGTGATTAACTGGCCAAAAGAAAGGATAATCTTATCCAAAGGCGCGTCGATTTATACCAGAATGATAACATGGATGCCCGTGAAGGATCCCACTGCGGGCTTTATTTGCTACAAAAAAGAAGTGCTGGAAGCTATCAATCTTGATGCGATCACCTTTGTTGGCTATGCTTTCCAGATCGAAATGAAATTTGCTGCATGGAAGCTTGGGTTTAAAATTGTTGAAGTACCTATCATCTTTAAGGACCGCACACACGGCACATCTAAAATGAACAAAGGAATTGTGAAAGAGGGAATTCTTGGGGTACTCAAGCTTCGCTGGAATAGTTTTTTTAAAACCTATCGAAGGAAACTCAGGAATAACAGCGAATTTTCGGCTATTGAGGTTAAATAGGTTTTATAATACTGCCTACCGAGCCTATTTGTCGCCATATTCTCCGCAACAGCGCAAATAAAAGGCCCTTCTAAAAATATTTTTAGCGGCATGCAACATTTCCGGAAAAGCGATTACTTTATATAAAACCGGTTGTCTGTCGACTGAAGCTTTAATACCAACGGCTGACTCATTAGTGCGGCAATGCATAAATGGCGACACATCTGCCTATCGTGTATTGTATGACCGTTATTCAAAAGCTATGTTCAATACCGCACTGAGGATCGTTAATAAAGCCGCAGACGCAGAAGATGTATTGCAGGATTCCTTTACCGATGCATTTACACAGCTTCGTTCTTTTGAAAATAAATCAACTTTTGGCGCCTGGCTAAAGCAGATAGTGGTGTTTAAAAGCATTAGTTTTTTGAAAAGACAGCGAATGAGTTTTGTAGATATGGAAACGGTGCCAGATCTGCCGGAGGAAAATGAATTAGATGAAGCAGGGATCTGGTACACCGTCGAGATGATCAAACAAACAATGCAAAAACTGCCAGATGGTTACAGAACAGTTTTATCATTGTACCTGTTTGAGGGCTACGATCATGAGGAAATTTCAGAGATATTGGGAGTAGCCCATTCAACCGTGAGAACGCAATACATCAGGGCCAAACAAAAATTGTTACAGCTTTTAAAAAAGGGAGAAGTATATGAGCACTGAATTTGAAAAGTTCATCCGAAAAAATCGAAGCGATTTTGATGACGTTCACCCTTCGGATAAGGTTTGGAAGGATTTAGAAAAAAAGTTTGTCAGAAAAAAAGATGTAAGACGTTTTACGCTGAAAGATATTTATAAATGGAGCGCGGCAGCCGCCATTTTCTTTATGACATTAACATCAGTTTATTTTTTATTTATAAAGAAGTATAGCCATGAGATTCCTACCGTGAAAACCGGGAACCCTGAGAGTCCATCCCGTCTTGATAATTTTAACGGTCTTGCGATTGAGCATGCTGCCGAATTTAAAGAAGCAACTGAGGCAGTCGAGAACAGACAGAAAGAATTAAGAACTGCCATTGCCAA
The DNA here is from genome assembly GCA_025923075.1 of Chitinophagaceae bacterium. Taxonomy (GTDB): domain Bacteria; phylum Bacteroidota; class Bacteroidia; order Chitinophagales; family Chitinophagaceae; genus VBAS01. The sequence continues at coordinate 4,207 of JAICGN010000012.1, read as the reverse complement.
CAATCCTGAATTATATAAAAAATTCCAGGATGATCTAAACACCCTTGACAGTTCGTATCGTATTCTTAGAGAACAGGCGGCGCAGAGCGTCAACGGCGACGTGCTCATTAAAGCCATGATCCAGAACCTGCAACTGCAGTCGGAGTTGCTGGGCAGGCAACTGATGATCATCAAAGAATTCAAAACAACAAAAACCCAACAAAATGAAAAGAATATTTAAGAGCATTTTTCCAATTGTATTGCTGCTTGGTACAGCCCAGTTGTTTGCACAAGATGATAAGGAAGCGAAAGAAGAAAAGAAGCGATATGAATTTTTCAGGGAAAGAAATATTTCCAAAACCTATCCCGCTTCCGGTAACACATTGAATATTGAGAACAAATTTGGCACTGTAAAAATTGTAACGTGGGATAAGAATGAGATAAAAGTTGACATCCATATTGAGACGAGTTCAACCCATAAAGAACTTGCAGATAAGACATTTGAGCGGATCGATGTGACAGACAAACAGGAAGGAAAGAACATCTATTTTGAAACAACACATAATAAGAACAAGGAAGGAGATAAAACCAGCTGTAATAATTGCAGCAATACGATGAGTGTTGATTATACGATTCAACTTCCTGCCACCAATGCACTGAATATCGAAAATTCATTTGGCAGCATCGAGATACCCGATTATGCCGGCCCTGTTTCGCTTATCAACAAATACGGCTCTTTAAAAGCGGGAAAACTTTCTAAACCGGAAAAAGTGGTCGTTGAGTTTGGTAAAGCGGATCTGAAAAGTATAGGCAATATCGACCTCACCTTTAAATATTCATCGGTGAATATTGGCAGCCTTACGGGCAATTGTAAATTGAATTTACAATTCTGTTCTTACAGTCTTATAAATCTGGATAATGGACTTACATCGCTCACTGTAAATGATTCTTACAGTTCTGTTCATTTGGATCCCGCACCGAACTTATCGGCTACTTATGCCATTTCCACCAGCTACGGATCATTGATCGATAAAACAGATATTGGTATCAAACGCACCGATGCACCAGATAAATATGGTCCTGACCTGAATAAGCGTTATGAAGGTAAATCCGGGTCAGGAGCAGCCAAAATTGATATAAAATCCAGCTTTGGAAATATAATGATCGGCAAGGGGACAAAAGCAGATATGAAAGAAAAGAAAAAAGTTAGATCATAGTTTGCATGTTTTAGTTTGTGAAAAAAAAGATTCCTGCTGTTGTAAGATGGCGGGAATTTTTTTTCGCTCATTATTTTTTTCCATTAAAACTTTCCATGTATTTATAACCGCTTGCAGTGTTAAAAAGCAAAATAATATCGCTGTCTTTTATACTTCCTTTTTGTTTTAAGTAGGCTATGGCTTTCCATGCTGCGCTGCCTTCCGGTGAAACAAATATCCCTTCTGTTTTTGCAATTTCATTGATACCATCCAAAATTTCTTCTTCGGTTACGGTTATTGCTTCGCCATTTGATTCAGCAAGTGTCTTCTGAATCAAATGCATACCAAAAGGAAATGGAACAGCCAGTCCGTGTGCAATCGTTGGTTTAGGGGTAAATCCCTTTTCCCAATGTTCAGGATCCTGCAATGCGGCCTTGATAGGCGCACAATTGGCGGTTTGAACTGCGATCATTTTGGGCAATGGTTTATTGATCCATCCCATTTTAAGCATTTCATCAAATGCTTTCCAGATGCCGATCAATCCCGTGCCTCCACCGGCAGGATAAACGATCACATCGGGCAATTGCCAACTCAATTGCTCGGCAATTTCATATCCCATTGTTTTTTTCCCTTCCACACGATATGGCTCTTTTAAAGTTGAGATATTGAAATACTCATTTTTATTATTGATCTCGTTTGCTTTTCTTGCACAATCATCGATCAATCCTTTTACCGTTATCAGTTTTGCTCCATACAATTCACACTCGTTTTTAAAAAGATCCGGCGTATGTGCCGGCATAATTACAACGCAGTCCATCTCTGCTTTGGCACAATAAGCGGCTAACGCGCCGCCTGCATTGCCGGCCGTGGGAATGATCAGTTTGTCAATACCCAATTCTTTTGCCCTGGATACAGCTACACTGATTCCTCTTGCTTTAAATGAACCGGTTGGATTATGTGATTCATCTTTCATCAGTATTGATGAGTAGCCATAGTTATCGGAAAGTTTTTTTAAAGGGAAAATGGGTGTGAAACCTTCGCCAAGTGAAACGATATTGGTTGGATCTTTTACCGGTAGCATCTCAAAATACCGCCAGAGATTGTTTTGTCTTCCGGCAAGATCCTCTTTTAAAAAGATTTTTTGATGATCGTATTCGACAAGCAGGGGTTGATTGCAACAGGGAGAAACATTGATAACTTCTGAGACAGGATAGGATCTGTTGCAATTCGAACAACTTAAAAATGTTGCCAAAGAATATGGATCTTGTTGCTTTCTCATCGGATCATTTCATTAAGACATGTTGAAGGTAAAGACAAAAAATGAAGTTAATTGAGATGGAAGTTGATAACCATTGCAACAATAGAAGCCCCTAATGCCAACAACGAAGGCTTAAAAATATTTCATCTCATCAATTGCAGAACTGGTGGCTTTCGCTTTTTCATAATCTGGTCTTGGTTTGTCCATTACCCACTTTAATCCTTCAATGATATGTGCGAGGTATGTTGTATTCGAATAATCTTCCTTACTATGGCCAAGTGCAGTGTACATGATCCGTCCACCGTCAAATTCATGGCACCATGCAGCAGGGTAGCGATTGCCAAATACATCCGGTTTGATATTTTTACCGGATTCCCTGATCTCTGATATATCCGAAACCAGCAGCACTTTTACAGATGAGTTGAACTCTTTAAAAAAATAACATTCATCGTTTGTTTCCCATTGTCCCGAAAGGTTTTTTACAGCGGGATGTTGCTTGTCCAGCACATGAACAGTAAAATGCTGAAATGGCGGATGCCGTAAGAAACTGGCTCCAAGCATTAGCTTAAACCATTTCCAGTTCCGTTCAGTACCAGATGCAGAATGAATACCCATAAACCCACCACCAGCCTGTATATACCGCATAAATGCTACTTTTTGTTCTTCGGTATCAAACACATCATTGTTGGTATTTGAAAAAATGACAGCATCATATTTTTTCAGGTTGTCATCAGTGAAAAAGGCAGAATTTGTTGTGGTATCTGTAGAAAACCCATTTTCAATTCCTAATTTCTGAATAGCAACAATGCTTGCCGGTATGTTCTCATGTACATAGCCCTTTCCGTTTTTTGTAAAGATCAAAACATGTTTGTTTTTCAGTTGCGCATTTATAGTTAAGCTGTAAATGAAAAATAGTATTAATGCAAGGGTTGATTTCATTTTTACAATCGAGTTTAGGTCATTTAGTAAAAAAGGTTTTTAAATTAAGCTTCTGGAATTTTTCGGTTGCGTCTCAATCCGTAATTGAAACCGAAGGTTATTCCAAGCAAGAGAAGATATAATGCGAACACTTGCAAAATATTTACTGCAAAAACAGTAATTACTGAAGCCAAAATCCAAAAGATAATTGAATAAAAGATACCGCCGACGATTTTTTGTGATTGCTTTGATCGGATAGCGCCAATTATACCGATTATAAGTACAGCAAAAAAGAAAATGAGGCTGAGGCCAATGTAAAACCTAAATATTCCAGTAAAATAATCTCGTCCCCAAAAGTCATCGTTCACTGATAAAATGACTTTGAGATACACAATACTAAGTATCACTCCGGCCATAAGTTCCATTATGATGTATTTGCTTTCTGGTGATTTATCGGTCGATTGGATACTCATATAAATGTTTCGAAAGAAGCGGAATAATTGTCGCTAACACATAAATATACGCTGTAAAGAAGCTTCTCTCAAAAATGGATATTGATTTTCAATCAAATGATATTCGCAGTTTCAATTGTTAAGGCGTAAATACTGCCAGACAGAATTCAAATTTCTCCCCATACTTCCTTAGTTTGCAACCCAAATGAGAAAAGCCTTTCTCTATTTACATATCTCAGTTTTTCTTGCTGGCTTTACTGGTCCGCTGGGGAGGCTTATTGATTTGAACGAGGGCTTGTTGGTTTGGTGGCGATTGTTTATTACATCGGTTACCATGTGGATCATTTTTTCATTAATGGGTAAGCTCCAGCGCATTTCATTTAAAGATATTATGAAATTAACCG